>CAUJFR010000337.1 GCA_963169885.1 Bacteroidota bacterium | reverse complement strand
TTTACCCTGGGGGCGGTCACTCCCACGTATGATCTCGAATCTGAACCCGTCAGTCAGCGGCCCTATGATCATATCACCCCTGAAATGATACAGGCGGCTACAGTTCCTTTTCTTGGAGAAATTTACCAGGTGCCACCTGCACATTCGGCAATCAAAGTCGCTGGCAAACGAGTGTATGAACTGGCCAGGGCCGGAAAGGAAGTGAAACTTGAGCCCCGTAAGTTATTCATTCATGCATTTGAGATCACCCGGATTGAATTACCCGTCGTGGAATTCCGTGTCGTGTGTTCAACGGGCACCTATATTCGTAGTCTGGCCCATGATTTTGGAGCGGCCCTGGGATGCGGTGCCTACCTCAGTAAACTTTGCCGGACAAGAATCGGTGAATTTTCCCTTCAGTCAGCCGAGTCAATTGCCGGCTTTGAGCAACGGGTGAAAGCCCTGAATGCTACAGTTTAAACGGATAATTGATGCCAAGCTGTAACTGCCCGTTGAGCGGTTTCCAGTTATAAAACCATTTATTCTGACTGATTTGATTCTGCAGATCCGGACTCGGATCTTTTACTTTATAGGCATAATCCAGACGGATGATGAAGTACGTGAAATCAAGCCGGAGGCCGGTTCCCATACCAATCGCAATATCTTTTCCCAGCCGGCTTAATTTGAATACTTCTTCCGGATCACCTGCTTCTTTTTTCATGAACCATACATTCCCGATATCAGTGAATAAAACACTTTCGATTCTGGTGCCCGCTATAGTCGTAATCTTGAACCGGTACTCCATATTCATCTCCAGCTGGATATCCCCGAAGCGGTAGGGGTATTCATTGTAGTCTTTGATGGCAGAGCCCGGGCCGAGCCGGCGGAGACGCCAGGCACGCATACTGTTGGGCCCGCCGCCGAAATATTGCTTAAAGAAGGGGAGGGCGTTTCTCTTGGATTCTTTAACAGTGGAATTGAACGCATATCCGATACCAGCAAAAGCCCTGAATACAAAAGAGGAATTCTTACGCTTGAACTGCTGCGTATATTCAGCATTTATCTTCATGAATTTATACAACTGGGTATCCAGAAAATCGCTGGGGATAAGGCCCGCCAGGAAAGGCAACTCCAGGTTTGCGGAAAATACAGAAGGTTTACGTGGATGGGTGTTTGTAAGCGATGTGCCAAGTATGACCGAAGAAATAAAGCCATCCGTGAATACGTTCTTGAGTGTGGGATTCGCCGCAATGAGTTTATCAAGACTGTCCTTCGGATCCAGCTTGGAGTACTCAATATTGGGCAGTTTTATTGAAATCTGCGTCAGTTTATGGCTGCCGGGTTTCACGTACTGGTACTCATAACCCCAGGAGGCATTGACAGAAGTCAGGTTGAATAATTCCCGTCTTTCTGTTCTTGCCGCGTTAAAACCAAAAACCGTCCTGATATTATTCCGGTCTGCTTCCGGGATCCAGCCAAAACGGGGAAGCATCGCTTTAGGGAAATAGATCGTATGACTCAGCACAAACTGCTGGGATTGTACAAAATTGTTTCCCAGTTCCACTCCATACCGGATATTGCTGTTGGTCTGAATGGCCGACCTGGCAAAATTCCGGTTCGTAATACCCACATTCGTTCCGATACTGAACAGGTTGCCGAGATACTGATTCTGATTCTGGCTTGTTTCAATATTCGCATTGAACGAGTATTTTTTGGCAGGGGTCAGCCGAATAATAAAGTCTGCCGTGTCCTGACCCTTACGGGTTATTTGTTCAATATTAGACAGCCGCCAGGCGCCCAATGAATTAAACCGGTTGATCGTTTTGTAATAATTTTTCTGACTGTAAAGATCACCCCGGTGCAAATAAACATGCGCAGGCAGGATCTTTGATCGGAACGCCTTCCGGTACGAAATTACCTGGATTCCATCCACCCATTCCACTTTACGGGTATATCCGGCAGTATCCGGACTGTATTCGGGATGAATAGTGATATTTCCGACATAATACTTCACCAGCTTGCTGGTATCAAATCCCGGGCGCAGTATGATCTCGATATTCGCTGTTGGATTCTCCCTTTTCTCTTTCAGCTGCTGAAGTATCTGTAACTGTTCAAAAGGGTCCAGGCTGGGATTCAGCAGCTTTATATCAAGGGTATCCCAAACACCTTTTAACTCCTCCCGGTTAAACCGCAGGTAACCGTTATTGCGATACAGGTCTACCAGGCGGTCCAGTTCCATGGATATGGCAGTTTTGGCAAAGGGTTCCCCTTTTTTCAGCAGGGATTCGTTTTTATTCGCGAGGGTGATAGATTGTATTTCAGCCTCTTTTAGATTATAACTGATAGAATCCAGTCTTACGACTTTCCCCGGATTAACAAAAAAACTGATAAAGGCTCTTTGTTGCTCTTTAGTCTTGAGCTGAATACTATCTTTATAGTAAATAGAATCGTGAAAGTAACCGAGGGAATTGAGAAGCGATCGCATATAAAGGATCGACCGGTCAGCATTTTCTTTTTTATATACCGGGGGATTCTTCATTACACTGTAAAAAAGCTTGGACACTGAACGGGCCCGCATACTGTCATCCAGCTGTCCTTTCAGCCGGGATGTCAGGATTTCCTTTTCTTCGTTGGTGAAATTGCCATTTACCGTGATCTTTGTCTCAAATACGAATGGCTTCCCCTTCGGATAATTTTTAGGAATTACGCTGCAGGAAACAAAAAAGGTAATCATAACAGAAAGTGCCGGTAAAAGCAGCAGCAGTTTGCTTCGATGGTAAGGCTGTCCTGTTATCATAAATGGTAAAAGAGTGACTATGCTTGGTAAATCAACAATCAAATATATTCAAAGTTTAGGCCAGAAAAAATTCAGGGACGAGGCCAGGGTCTTTATTGCCGAAGGTCCCAAGATAGTTAGTGAGCTGATAAAAGCCTGTCCCGGGCAGGTGAAAAAGGTATTTGCCCTTGAAGAATGGCTGAATGAACAACAGCAGCTGTGCCGGAATATAGAGGCCGAAGTAATATCTGTAGAAGAATTAGAAAGAATTTCACAATTAAAGACACCCAATAAGGTACTGGCATTGATTAATTTTTTCAGTAATGAGTCCATACAGCTCGAAGGCCGGCTGAGTCTTGGAATATGTGGTATTCAGGATCCGGGCAATCTGGGTACAATTATCCGGATAGCGGACTGGTTTGGTGTCACCCAGGTTATTTGCAGTGAAGATTCAGCTGATCTTTATAATCCCAAAGTCATACAATCCACCATGGGCAGTATAGCCCGGGTGAATGTATTTTACAGTGACCTGGGAGAATTGCTCCGGGAAATGCCCGGTTTTCCGGTATTTGCCACCGTGTTGGATGGAATGGATGTTAAAACAGCAGGACAACCAACACAGGGTATCATTCTGATCGGGAATGAATCGAAGGGAATCCCCGTGGAATTACTGGACTTATCCAATAACCGGATTACCATTCCGAGGAAAGGCGGAGCTGAATCGTTGAATGCCGCTGTAGCTGCGGGAATCATTTTGGCTCACCTTACCTGAACCGGATCGCTTTTACAGGCTGGATACGACGGACCAGAATGGATGGAATCAACATCACCAGGAAGGAGACCAGTAAAGTCAGCCCGCATACCAATATAACTTCCCACCAAACAATTTTCACAGCGGCCGAACTCAGGTAATACGCTTCTTCTTTCAGTTTGATAAAACCTGTTTCCTGCTGTATCCACAACAAAAGCAGAGCGAGCACCGTCCCAATCACAATGCCAGTCAGGGTGATCAGCATGGAATGCCGGAGAAAAACTTTTTGTACGGTCCAGTCACTCGCCCCCAATGACTTCAGGATGCCGATCATCCGTACCCGTTCCAGTACGAGGATCAGCAGGCAGGTGACCAGGTTTATCACCGCGATGGCAATCATAAAACTGATCAGTACATTGCGGGTAACATCCTGCATATTGAGCCAGTCAAAAATATTCGGGGAAATCTTTTTGACACTGATCGCGTCCCAGGTAGCCGGAAATGAGTCCAGTTCATGCAGCTGTATGGCAATGGTATCAGTAAGTTTATAGTTATTCAGAAAAATTTCATAACCACCTGCCTGGTCGTCATTCCATTGATTCAGGTTCCGGATCAGCCGGATATCACCAATGGCGAAAAGCCGGTCATATTCTTCAATACCGGTTTTATAAATACCGGCAATACTCATTTTTTTTGTCCGTGGATTTTCACCGGGTTTAAGGAAATAAATAAGCAGGCTGTCCCCTGGCTGAAGCTGTAGTCGGGAAGCCGTATAATCGGAGACGAGCAGTTCGCGGCTGAACAAACTGTCCGTAAAACGGATGGGCCGCCCGGATTTTATAAATTGTTTAAGGTGTTCAAAGTCGTAGGTGTTGTCCAGTCCTTTTACCAGTACACCTTCAATGTCCTCCCTGGTTTTAAGCAGGGCATAACGCGTGGCAAACGGATGTATACTCTTCACGCCCGGGTACCGGGCAATCGTGCTTACTAATGCGGTGTCTTCTGAAATAGCAATTTCTTCCGAAATAATAGCTTTCCCGGGTTGTTTTTCCTGTACACGGATATGCCCCCAGAAACTGAAAATTTTCTGGCTGACCGCTTCCTGGAAGCCATTTGCGAGGGCCAGGGTAACGATCATCACCATGACACTGATGATCGTGGCCGCTATTGACAAGCGGATGATAAACCTGGAAAAGGTCTTTTGCTGATTAAATGCGATGCGGTTAGCTATGAATCCTGCAACCTTCAATGATAATAGTTTGTCTTTATCAAAAATAAGGTGCTGCTCAGGATTTATCCTTTTTTTTAACGTATTTTCAACGAATATTTTCAGAGAACAACCCGCTCATGAAAAAAATAATTTTAGGGCTGCTTTGCTGGCCAATCTTCCTGTCGGCCCAGATCCCCGATCATATTTACCGTCCCAACATACGGACCGTGAAACTGTTTAAGTACGGTGATATTTACAGTTATCCGGTACTGCAATTGGGAAATAATGAGCAGTTGGAATTGCATTTTGATGATTTAGATAATGATGTCAAAAATTATTATTACAGTTTTCAGTTATGTAATGCGGACTGGACACCGGCCAATGTGCAGACGTTTGATTATATACGGGGTTTTCAGAGTAACCGGATCGGGACTTACCGAAGTTCTTCGATCGTTCAAACCCGTTATACACATTATCAGGCCATACTTCCTGAACGGAATTCCGGGCCCACAAAGGGCGGGAATTATCTGTTGAAAGTATTCCTGAATGATGATACATCCAGATTGGTTTTCACCAAACGGCTCCTGGTAGTCAATAAGAAGGCTTCGGTAGCCGGCCAGGTATTGCAGCCGTTTAATGGCAATATGTTTCAGACCCATCAACGGGTACAGGCGGGGGTCAGTACGGCAGGTACCCAGCTTAATCCGTTTTCGCCACAGGATTTGAAACTGGTTATTTTGCAAAACTTTAATTGGGGTAGTGCCAGTCTGATCGACCGGCCCACTTTATTTAGGGGTAATTATTATGAATACAGTGATGATGCTTTCACCACATTTCCTGCCACAAAAGAATGGCGATGGGCAGACCTTCGTAGTTTTCGTTTGAGAAGTGACCGGGTACAGCGGATTGTGGACAGCGATACCTCTTCCCGTATTGATATTTACATCAATCCGGATATGGACCGGCGTCAGCAGATTTATATTTATTACCGGGATATCAATGGCTTGTTTTCCTCAGAGAACCAGGATAATGGCAATGCGTACTGGCAGGCAGACTATGCCTGGGTGCATTTCACCTATGTGCCACCCGGCAACCAGCTCATACCGGGCAGACAGGTGTATCTTTTTGGAGAACTGACGCAGTATTCACCTGATGAGGCCACAAGGATGGAATTTAATCCGGAAAAAGGGGTCTATGAAAAAGCACTTTATCTGAAACAAGGATATTATAATTATTCCTATGTAACCCTGCCTGACAGGCCGCAGCGCGGAGTTCCGGCTCTGCCGGAAAATGCGGAAGGCAATTATTGGGGAACAGAGAACAGTTATATGATCCTGGTCTATTTCCGCCCATTTGGTGCAAGGGCCGATGAATTAGTGGGCTACAGCCTGATCAATTCTGCTTTCCAACGCTGAAATTTTTTCCAATTCTATACGAGTCATTCGGTTGCACTGCCTTATCTTTGCGCCGGCAGGTCTTACACGACCAGCTCCTGCTGAATCCTCCCAGGGCCGGAAGGCAGCAAGAGTAGGTGGTTGAGCGGTGCGATGTGAGTAGCCTGCCACTTTTTTTCACCCTCCGAAGCTTAAGCGAAGGAGGGTTTACCTCCCAGATGGCAGAACCGGAGGATTTCACTGCCGGGAAATCTATTTTTCAAGCAAGTTTCCCTTACGTACTCAACATCTTAGTACTCAAAATACATCAACATGAAATTTTTTATAGACACCGCCAACCTGGCTCAGATCAAAGAAGCCAATGAACTGGGAATCCTCGACGGAGTAACCACAAATCCTTCCCTGATGGCCAAGGAAGGCATTAAAGGTGAAGCTGCCGTAATGGACCATTATAAAACCATTTGTGAAATGGTGGATGGGGATATCAGTGCAGAAGTAATCAGTACCGATTTTGAAGGTATTGTAGAAGAAGGAAAAAAGCTGGCTGCGATCCATCCAAATATCGTGGTGAAAGTGCCGATGATCAAGGATGGTATTAAAGCAATTAAATGGTTCAGTGATAATGGTATCCGGACCAATTGTACCCTGGTTTTTTCTGCCGGTCAGGCTATCCTGGCGGCCAAGGCAGGGGCTACTTATCTGTCTCCCTTTATTGGAAGAATTGACGACAGCAACTGGGACGGTATCGACCTGATCGCCCAGATTTCTCATATTTATTCTATCCAGGGATATAAAACAGAGATCCTGGCCGCTTCTATCCGGAATGCCCTCCATATCGTAAAATGTGCAGAAGCCGGAGCCGATGTTTGTACCTGTCCGCTTGATTCAATTCTCGGTCTGCTGAAACATCCCCTGACCGATATCGGGCTGGCAAAGTTCCTGGAAGACGCTAAGAAATTTGCATAAGTTATTTCCAACTGACAATTTGAGCGAAAAGATCCTGACAACAGGATCTTTTTTATTAAGTACGAGGTTTGAATCCCGAGGTTTCGGGACGAAGTACGAGGTGCATAACGTAAAAGTTGCGTCTGCCCGTTATTTTAGATTCAACCTTCTTAGAAGGGGCTGTTGTCCGATGCTTCGGACTACTATCTACTAACTACTAACTCTTTCCTGCCTTTGTAACGGAGGATCAGGTACTGTTTTGATCCAGATAGTTTTTTCAATGATGATGGAAGGATTTGATTTAAGGATGGCTTTTACAGTCACTTTTTCATCTTTAAAATCGACAGGAATAATCAGTTCATTTCCTTCAAAATGAGCAGCTGGGCAGGAAAATTCCACTTCTTTCGAGGTCATCGGCTGCCAGCGCCCATTGTTCAGCTTACCATCCACATTGATATAATTATGTTGTCCTTTTTTCAGACTGTCCGTATACAGATGGAAATAGATACTGTCTACCGTTTGCGCTTTAACCACTACGGAAGACAGGAGAACCATGATGAGCAAAAGAGGTTTCATTACTGCAAATGTCGAAAAACCGGGCCAGAAAGTTGTATCCAGGTCGGAAATGCCGGAATCATTCCTTTGAATTAACTTACATCGGGAAGTTGAAGACGGGGTAGCCGGATTATTTTAACATTTTTTTCGATGAAAAAGGATTGGATTAAGCAGGTAAGTATTTTGCTGATCACTACAGGCAGCTGGCTGATTCCATATGCGCAATCAGTAAGTCGTTTGCATGAAAAAGCCATTGTAGTGGATACACATAATGATTGTCTGACGGAACTGACCCTCGATGGGAAAGATATTTCAGGTCATCTCTCCACCGGTCACAGTGATTTGTACCGGTGGAAAAAGGGCGGGCTGGATGTACAGTTTTTCTCCGTCTGGACGGATAAGACACCCCGGCGTCCGGCTGGCTTTTTTCATGATGCACTGGAGGAAATTGATTCCCTCCACCGGATCATCCTGCGGAACCCCGACCGGATGACCTTTGCCGATACATACAGACAGGTAAAAAAACGGTCACACCAGGGCAAACTTGTGTCATTGATCGGCGTAGAGGGAGGGCACATGATTGAAGAAGACCTGGGTAAGCTGGATAGTTTGTACACGCTTGGGATGCGCTACCTTACCCTTACCTGGAACAACAGTACTTCCTGGGCCAGCAGTGCAATGGACGAAACAAACTATCCGGAACGGATCAAGCATAAAGGATTGAATGATTTTGGCAAACAGGTGGTGCAACGACTCAATGAGTTGGGCGTGATGGTTGATTTATCGCATGTCGGTGAACAGACTTTCTATGATGCTATTGCCGTAACTACAAAACCAGTTATACTATCCCATAGCTCGGTCTGGTCCATCTGCCCGGTTTTCCGCAATGTAAAGGATGATCAGATCCGGGCCGTGGCTAAGAATGGTGGCGTGATCTGTATAAATTTTTATTCCGGATTTATCAGCAAAGAGTATGATCAGTTGCAAAAGCGCTTGTTTGAACGTAAAGATTCGTTACAAGGAGGATTGCTGGCGCAGGGATTACCACAATCAAACCGTAATCAGATTATGTCAGCTTTTGACCAGACCTATGATTCGTTGATGAATGCCGCTCGCCCTTCTTTATCCCAACTGGTGGATCATATCGATTATATTGTTAAACTTGTTGGCGATAAATATGTGGGTATCGGCTCGGATTATGATGGGGTAGGATCAGTACCGGTCGGTCTTGAAGATGTAACGACCTATCCAAAGATCACCGAAGAGTTACTCCGTCGTGGCTATTCCAAAAAATCCATCAAACGCATCCTGGGAGGGAATGTACTGCGGGTGATGAAGGCGAATTTCTGATCAGTCGAAAGTAGGCAGTAGGCAGTTGGCAGTAAGCATCCATCCATCAGGATTAGGATCATCTTTCTTAGGAAACTGACTACTATCTACTAACTGCTAACTACTATCTAAAAAAAAGCCCCGGTGTAAAACCAGGGCTTTTATCTTAAGCGAATTCTTCTATTAACGCAGGAACAACATCTCCCGGTATTTTGGCAGGTACCACTCGCGGTCATCCACCAACAGTTCCAGTTTGTCAACATGGTAGCGGATATCATCGAAGAAGGCATCCTTCACCTGGCTTTGATAGGCAATGGCCTTGGTGCGGGTACTTTCCATATTGTTACAAACCTTACGGGCTTCGATCATTTTCTCTACCAGGTCGGACGTCTTATTGATGTGTTCGGAGATCTTTTCGAGAATCTGCTTCTGGTTGGCAAAAGCAGCATCACTCAGACCGGCTTCTTTCAGGCCCCGGATATTGTTGGCCAGGAGGTTCTGGTAGCGGATCGCGGTCGGTAAAACGTGACTGGTGGCCAGTTCACCCATAATGCGGCTCTCGATCTGTACTTTCTTGATATACTTTTCCAGTTCGATCTCATGACGTGCCTCGAGTTCAGAATGGCTATAGATATTGTTGCTTTCGAACAATTTCTTCGCTTTCTCAGTAACCATGGCGTCGAGCGCGAGCGGGGTTGTCTTTACATTAGGCAGACCTCTTTTTTCCGCTTCCTTGGCCCAGGCTTCGCTGTAGCCATCGCCTTCAAACAGTACTTTTTCGCTGGCAACGATATACTGGCGGATCACATGCATGATCGCAATCTCTTTCTTCTCGCCTTTTTCAATCAGGGCATCCACTTCTTTCTTGAATTGCTTCAGGGTGTCAGCCATGATCGTATTCAATACGGTCATCGGGTTGGCACAGTTGGCCGTGGAACCTACAGCACGGAACTCAAATTTGTTACCGGTGAAGGCAAAAGGAGAAGTCCGGTTACGGTCGGTATTATCCATCAGCAGCTCAGGAATGCTCTTATGAATATCGATCTTCAGCATGCTTTCATCGGTCTCATCCATTTTATCCGATACTCTTTCTTTTACATCCTGCAGTACTTTGGACAGGTACTGGCCGATGAATACAGAGATAATAGCAGGAGGCGCTTCGTTGGCACCCAGGCGGTGATCGTTCGGTGCAGAAGCAATAGAGGCACGAAGAATATCCGCATAATCATGTACCGCTTTGATCGTGTTTACGAAGAAAGTCAGGAACATGAGGTTGGTCTTGGGTGTTTTACCGGGCGCCAGCAGGTTCACTCCGGTATCAGTGGCCATACTCCAGTTGTTGTGTTTACCACTACCGTTGATGCCGGCAAATGGTTTTTCGTGCAACAGTACCCGGAGGTTATGACGACGGGCTACGCGATCCATCACATCCATCAGGAGTGAGTTGTGGTCAACGGCCACACTTACTTCTTCAAAAATGGGGGCGCACTCAAACTGGGCGGGAGCTACCTCGTTGTGACGGGTACGCAGGGGTATACCAAGTTTGTATGATTCTGTTTCAAAATCACGCATGTAGGTGTAGATCCTTTCCGGAATGGAACCGAAATAGTGGTCTTCCAGCTGCTGGTTTTTAGCAGAGGTATGACCGTATACAGTACGGCCGGTCATTACCAGGTCAGGACGGGCATTGAACATGGCTTCGTCGATTACGAAATATTCCTGTTCCCAGCCCAGGGTGGCGGTTACCCGGCTGACATTTTTATCGAAATAATTGCACACATCCACAGCTGCTTTGTTCAAAGCATCCAGCGCTTTCAGCAGGGGCGCTTTGTAGTCCAGTGATTCACCGGTATACGAAACAAAAATAGTCGGGATACAAAGTGTTTTACCCTGGCCGATCTCCATAATAAAGGGAGGCGAGGAGGGATCCCAGGCAGTATAGCCACGGGCTTCAAAAGTGGCTCTTAATCCACCACTCGGGAAGGATGATGCATCAGGCTCCTGTTGTACAAGAGCATCCCCTTCAAATTGTTCAATCGGGGTACCGTCACCTTTTAATGTAAAAAAGGAATCATGTTTTTCGGCAGTGGTACCTGTCAGTGGCTGGAACCAGTGGGTGAAATGCGATACACCTTTGGCTTCGGCCCAGGCACGGATACCGGTGGCAATCTGGTTGGCAACTGCACGGTCAATTTTATGGCCGGCTTTAATAGAAGACTGAAGGCTCTTGTAAGCTTCATCGCTCAAAAACTCACGGGCAGTTTTAAGCGTAAATACATTGCTGTTGAAAATAGCAGTGATTTTAGCTGCGCCGTCCACCAATACATCCGATTTGGAGGAAAGGCCATGGATTGCATTAAAACGTAGTGACATTTGAAGTATATTTTTTGCAAATCAACGGAATTACGACTGTTATTCCAATTTTTTATCAATTATTGGGTTCAATGGGGGAAAAAATGTGATGAAAACAAAAAAATGAATGAAATCTGAACGTTCATTAGCATAAAAAATAAATAGTAATTTATTTTTTAATGTGTTTTGTGATTTCGTTTCTGATTTCGGGCCAGTTGATCCGGACGATTAGCGGAATAAAGAGGAGCGGAATAATGACACTTTTATACCTGGCAATAGCGCCTACATTGTTATTGGTGAATCCGATTGCTAATAACAGGGAGACCGCATAAAATAGAAAAAGATAAATCGTATTCCTTGCATGTGTTCCAGGGGTTCTTTTCCATAGAAAAAGAAGGAAGAGTAGCACAAATAGATACATTTCAATGACAGCGGCCAGCGATAGTAAATGATGAATCTCACTTGGATAGGGTCTTAAGACCGTCAGGTTAATGGCCTGTGGAGTGTTTTTCAGAAAACTGATCGCAGTCGGTTCAAGTGCATTTATGGGGACGGTTGTTTTTCCGGGCTTGATTTTTAAAAATGCATATTGTTTTTCCACAACGGCTTTCGGGAAGTCCAGACGCGGGCTGATATACCTGAAATTGAAAAATAAAATTATAAATAAAATGTACAAACTACTGAAAATCAGCAGTCCATTCTTTTTAAATTTTTCTGCAATAAACCAGGTAAATAATGCGGGTACTAATAAAATGGCTACGAAATTACGCAGGATGAGTACCATTCCCAGGTTGAGTACAAGTGCCAGTATTTTTTTCCAGGTAAAATGGCCTTCTTTTCCTGCAAAATAAACACTGTAGCAGGATATGGCAATGCCGGTAAAGATCAACCCTTCTTTATGAATGCCACTGGTCCAGTACAGAAAAGAAGGGATACCGATGAGGGATAAAAAAATCACCATTTTTTTGCCGGGATACATATCGGTCAGCACCCTGAAAAGCGCCACTATGCCAAAAAGATTCAGGAAAGAATAAAAGATCACATTGACATAATAAAAGCCCATACTCAGGATGTCGAACACCGAAAGCATTTTTACAAAAACATTCCCCTTCAGATCATTCCAGTAGGAGTTCTGGGTGCCCAGAAAACGGCTCATACCATCCTCATACCCGTTCCGGAAAATATTAGTCAGGTATTCCTGCGGATTGGTTTGCATTAAATGGTATTCGTAAAGTCCGACCTTATGGAAAAACCAGGTATCCCACATTTTGGCATAGCCCCCATAATAAATACCGATCCAGCCGTAAAAAATTCCGGCCATAACTTTCAGGAAAAAAATGATCCTCAGTTGTGAATTACTCAGGCCCGAGCGGGTAAAAAATTTCACTTTGGTGACCAGCCAGGCAAAAAGGAGCAGATAGCCGACAAAAAGCAGGTATTCCAACGTAAAAATTTTGTCCGCAATAATAGCCAATATTGCCGTGATTGTCAGCACAAAGTTGAAAAGTCCTGCACGGCCAGTGCCGCGTATGCTTTACTTTTGCGGTTCAATATAAACCTGCATGGAAGTAACTGTAAAAACAGCGGAACAACTACGATTAACTGCGGCCGAGTTTGAACTGATAAAAGAGAAGCTGGGTCGTACCCCTAATTTCAATGAACTCTGTGCATTCTCCGGGATGTGGAGTGAACATTGCAGTTATAAAAACTCGATCAAATGGCTGAAAACGCTGCCCCGTGAAGGAGGTCGCATGCTGGTTAAAGCCGGAGAGGAAAATGCAGGATTGATGGATATCGGCGATAACCTGGGGGTGGTATTCAAAATTGAATCACATAATCACCCGTCGGCTATTGAACCTTTCCAGGGTGCCGCTACCGGAGTGGGTGGGATTCACCGGGATATATTCACCATGGGCGCACGGCCTATCGCTGCCCTGAACTCCCTGCGGTTCGGAAAGCTGGAAGAAGATAAAACACAACACCTTTTATCCGGAGTGGTACACGGTATTGGTCACTACGGAAATTGTTTTGGCGTGCCTACCGTTGGCGGTGAAATTTATTTTGATGAATGTTATCATACCAACCCACTGGTGAATGCGATGAGTGTGGGTATTGTTAAAGCAGGGGAAACCGTTTCTGCAACCGCCCTGGGTAAGGGAAACCCAGTGATGTTTGTCGGCAGTGCTACCGGTAAGGATGGAATAGGTGGCGCTTCATTTGCCTCTGCCGATATCACTGCTGAAAGTGCACAGGACCTGCCTGCTGTTCAGGTGGGCGACCCATTTCAGGAAAAGAAACTGCTCGAAGCCTGCCTTGAAGTGATTCAGACCGGCGCCGTTGTGGGGATGCAGGATATGGGTGCCGCAGGTATTATTTGTTCTACCGCTGAAATGAGTGCCAAGGGTGAAGTAGGAATGCGGATTGACCTGGATAAAGTACCGACCCGCCAGCAAAACATGAAAACCTGGGAATTGCTCCTGAGCGAAAGTCAGGAACGAATGCTGCTGGTGGCCGAAAAAGGACGGGAAGCAGATGTCCAGAAAGTATTTGAAAAATGGGACCTGCCCTGTTCAGTGATCGGAGAAGTGACAGACAACGGTCTGCTTGACTTCTACATGAACGGCGAACTGGAAGCTTCGATACCCGCTCATGAACTGGTGCTGGGTGGTGGTGCCCCTCAATATGACCGTGAATTTAAAGAGCCCTTATACCTGGCAAAGATCAATCAGTTTGACCCCGCATCCGTTGAAGTACCGGATGATTTACGAAAAGTGGCTGAAACATTGGTAAAACTACCTTCTATCGCCTCCAAGCGCTGGATCTATAACCAATATGACAGCATGGTGGGAACGAACAACACGTCCACCAACGCGCCTACCGATGCGGCCGTGGTGCTCGTAAAAGGAACCACCAAAGGGATTGCCGTAACTACGGATTGCAACAGCCGTTATGTGTATGCTGATCCGTACAAAGGTGCTATGATTGCTGTAAGTGAAGCCGCCCGTAATATTGTTTGCAGCGGAGGTTTACCGCTTGGTGTTACAAACTGTCTGAATTTCGGTAATCCGTATGATCCGGAAGTCTATTACCAGTTTGTTCAGGCCATAAAAGGAATGGGTGATGCCTGCCGGAAATTTGAAACACCGGTCACTGGCGGAAACGTGAGCTTCTATAACCAGAACCCCGATGGTCCTGTTTTCCCCACGCCCACCATCGGAATGGTAGGATTACTGGAGGATGTCAGTAAAAAAATGACCCTGCATTTTAAATCGCAGGGTGACCTGATCTTACTGATCGGCAGTTCCAATGATGATATTAACTCTTCTCAATACCTCGCGAAAATCGCCGGGGTACATGATTCACCCGCTCCTTATTTTGATATTGATGAGGAGTATGCGCTTCAGCAGACTGTTGCGACCCTGATCAACAACGGACTGGTGGAATCTGCTCATGATGTCAGTGATGGCGGACTCTTTATCTGCTTACTGGAAGCCGGATTCACCAACGGACTCGGCTTTGATGTGGTGGCCAGCGATGCGGATATCCGCAAAGACGGATACTGGTTTGGAGAAAAACAAAGCCGCGTAGTAGTGACGGTAAAAAGAGAAAAGCTCGAGGCCATTAAAAAAGCACTGGGTAACCATCCCTATGAAGAACTGGGATTGGTTACGGATGGTTCAGTAGAAGTGGATGGGATGGAATGGGGCATGATCAGCGACTGGAAAGAGTCCTATGATACCGCTATCGAGAATTATTTATCCAAAGAAGAAGCAGGTGCGGCGCTGAGTTCAATCTGATCTGGTAACGGGTTTTTGTATGGATCGACAATCAGTCATATTACTTACCGGCGCTGCCGGGTTTATCGGGTCTTACCTCCTGGGATACCTGAACCGGCAGGGGTATGAACAGATCATTCTCTCGGATGATTTCAGCCGGACGGACAAACGACCCAATTACAGCCGCAAGAAGTTTACACATCAGGTGGAGCGGGAGGAACTGTTTGAGTGGCTGAATCAGCACAACCCGGATATTAAATTTGTATTTCACCTTGGCGCCCGGACCGATACCACGGAATTTGATTACCGGATTCACGAAAAACTGAACCTGGAATATTCCAAACAGATCTGGCAGTATTGCGTCAAAAAAAACATTCCACTGGTATATGCCTCCTCCGCAGCCACCTATGGTGCCGGTGAGCTGGGTTATAACGATGATCACGCAATCGTAGCGGATTTAAAGCCGCTTAACCCCTATGGCATTTCAAAAAACGAATTTGACAAATGGCTGCTTGAACAGGCTGCTGATTGCGGGCTGCCGCCTGCCGGCTGGCAGGGACTTAAGTTCTTCAACGTATACGGGCCCAATGAATATCACAAAGGACGTATGGCCAGCGTGATCTTTCATTCTTCCAACCAGATCCGTGAAACCGGAAAGGTGAAGCTTTTTCGCTCACACCGACCTAACTATAAAGACGGGCAACAACTCCGTGATTTTATTTATGTAAAAGATGTAGCCCGTGTTTGTGTCTGGCTGATGGAACACCGGATCACTTCCGGTTTATATAACCTGGGAACCGGTAAAGCCCGTTCCTTTGAAGACCTGGCCAAGGCCACATTCGCCGGACTTGGACTGCCCCCGGTGATTGAATACATCGACAT
>CAUJFR010000336.1 GCA_963169885.1 Bacteroidota bacterium | reverse complement strand
GGCATTAAATAAACCACTGGTCATAGAAGAGTTTGGATTGCCACGAGATCAACATTCTTTTTCATTACAAAGCAGTACTCAATTCCGTGACCGTTATTACGCATTTGTATTTGATTACCTGTTGAATCCTGAAAAAAATGCCGGCGTGATCAGCGGGGCTAATTGCTGGGCCTTTGCCGGAAAAGGGCGTCCTTCCCATCGTCAGCTGCTCTGGTTGAAAGGGGATGATGTTGTGGGCGACCCGCCCGTGGAAGAACAGGGCTTAAATTCTGTTTTTGATGCGGATACGAGTACGTGGAATGTTATAACTTCCTGCATTAAGAAATTAAACCAATTAAAATGAAAACCGTACGGCTATTGGTAACAACGGGATTTTGCCTATTGGCTGTTTATGCGGTAAGGGCACAAGTGAAGCCGGTTGATTCATCCGCTACAAAAGAAACGATCAGTCTGTATAAGAACCTGCTGAAGTTGCAGGAAAAAGGATTCCTTTTTGGTCACCAGGATGATCTGGCTTATGGAGTGGAATGGAAATATAAAGAGGGAAGAAGTGATGTAAAAGAAGCCGCCGGAGATTATCCGGCTGTATACGGCTGGGAACTGGGGGGCATTGAACGGCCGGGCAATGATCAGAATATTGACGGAGTGCCTTTTAAAAAGATGAAACAGTTTATCCGCCAGGGATATGAAAGAGGCGGGGTGATCACGCTCAGCTGGCATGCCGACAGTCCGTTTGGTGCTGGTAAAAATGCCTGGGATACCACACATGGCTCAGTGGCTTCTATCAATCCGGGTGGCGCCAATCATGCAATGTACAAAGAGTGGCTCGATAAGGTTGCCGCCTTTATTGGTTCATTGAAAGGAAGTAAAGGAGAAGCGATACCGGTTTTATTCCGCCCTTTTCATGAACACAGTGGCAACTGGTTCTGGTGGTGCCGGAATGCCTGTACTGTATTTGAGTACCAGACCTTATGGCGGTTTACTTATTACTACCTGCAAACAGAAAAGAAATTACATAATATCCTTTGGGTCTACAATACAGGGGGTGATTTTAATACAAAAGAAGAATTCCTGGAGCGTTATCCAGGCGATGATAAAGTGGATCTGCTGAGTTTCGATACGTATCAGTATGGTGATCCGGAAAAAGAGAAATGGTTTGAAGAGAACACCAACCGGCGTTTGAAAATGGTTGGTGAACTGGCCGCCGAAAAAGGAAAACCATTTGCACTGGCAGAAACCGGTTATGAAGCCGTTCCGTACGCAGCGTGGTGGACGCAGACATTGCTGAATGCGATCGGTGATAACAAAATTTGTTATGTAATGGTCTGGCGGAATCACGGCTATCAGGCGGAAACAAAAAAAATGCATTACTACGCCCCCTATAAAGGGCAGGTGTCGGAAGCGGACTTCCGGAAGTTTGCCGCATTGGAGCGCGTAATGTTTGAAAAAGAAGCATTCAATGAACAATTGTATCAATAACTATTTCATAAGCAAAGCAAGCAACAAAGCAATCGTAAAACAGGAAAGGCGGGCTGATTCCTCAGCCGGCTGCCTGTTTTAAATAAGCCAGAAAAAAGATATAAATTAAAACGGATGAAGCTCACCCTGATCGATATCAGTATTATTGTCTCCTACCTGATCACCATGCTGATGCTGGGCTGGTTCCTGCGGAAGAAAGCGAGGGTGAATAAAGAGAGCTACCTGATGGGGGGTAAAAAACTGCCCTGGTACATGCTGGGAATGAGCGATGCATCCGATATGTTTGATATCAGTGGTACCATGTGGATGGTCGCCCTTTGTTTTGTTTATGGGATTAAAAGTATCTGGATCCCCTGGTTATGGCCGGTATTCAACCAGGTATTTAATATGATGTACCTGAGTAAATGGTTACGCCGTTCCAATGCCAATACCGGGGCAGAATGGCTGGCCACCCGTTTCGGACTTAAAGGGGCAGGTGTAAAAGGATCTCACGCGATCGTAGTGGCTTTTGCCCTCATCGGTTGCCTTGGTTTTCTCGCCTATGGCTTCATCGGACTGGGTAAATTCATAGAAATATTTGTTCCCTGGGAACTTGTTCAGGATTATATCCCGTTTGATATAGCCCCACAATATGTAGCCCATTTTTACGGGATCATCTTTACACTCTTTGCCATGTTCTACTCCATACTGGGGGGGATGCACAGTATCGTATTGGGTGACCTGATCAAATATGCGATCATGACCATTGGTTGTATTGCGATCGCCGCAATCGCCATGATTCATCTTCGGGGTAATACGCTGAATGTGCCAGCCGGATGGAGTGATCCTTTTTTTGGCTGGAACCTGAACATGGACTGGTCGGGTATTGTCAATGAAGCCAATCAGAAAATAAAGGACGATGGATATGGTTTATTCGGATTGCTGTTTATGATGATGCTCTTTAAAGGCGTATTTGCTGCTGCAGCCGGCCCGGCACCTAATTATGACATGCAAAAAATCCTTTCTACCAAATCACCTAAAGAAGCGTCCAAGATGACCGGCTTTGTATCCATCATCCTGCTGCCGGTACGGTATGCCATGGTAATCGGGCTCACAGTTCTGGGATTGCTTTATTATAATCAGCTTAACCTGAGTAATGGTAACGGGGGTGTGGATTTCGAGCGCATACTGCCCGGTGCAATCAATAGTTTTCTGCCGGTTGGTATCCTGGGACTTGTACTAACCGGATTGCTGGGCGCCTTTATGGGCACCTTCTCCGGAACCCTCAATGCCGCCCAGGCCTATATCGTGAATGATATTTACCTCAAGTACGTGAACAAGGATGCTTCTAACAAAAAGATCATCCGCATGAATTACCTGGTAGGAGTACTGGTAGTAGCCCTGGGGGTGATCCTTGGATTTTTTGCCAAGGATGTAAACAGCATTCTTCAGTGGATCGTATCCGGACTTTATGGCGGATATATTGCCTCTAATGTATTGAAATGGTACTGGTGGCGGTTTAATGCCAACGGATTTTACATTGGTATGCTTACTGGTGTAACGGGTGCCCTGGTCTTTTCAAGGTTATTTACCGGTATTGAATTTCTCTATTATTTTCCCGTACTCTTCCTGCTCTCGGTAGCCGGCAGCCTGATCGGAACGTTTACCGCACCTCCAACAGAGGCAGAAACACTTAAAAAATTTTACCGGACCGTTCGCCCCTGGGGATTCTGGAAACCGGTACACGAACTGGTGGTGAAGGAGGAACCCGGTTTTGAACCCAACCGTCGTTTTAAACTGGATATGTTTAATGTCGTGCTGGGCATCATCGCGCAGTTATGTATGACGGTATTACCTATGTACGTGGTGTTATCCATGCACCTGCCATTACTGATTACAATTTTAATTTTAACCCTGATTATACTCATCCTGAAAAAAACATGGTGGGATAAGCTGGAAGATTGATCACTATAATTCGAGCAATATGCGTAACAATTTCTACAGTCGACTCGCCAGACTGGAAAAAACACATGAGGAACTGGTCGCCAGACAAAATGAAAGAGAAGCAGCGGAAAATGGAAACGGGATTGTCGACCGGTATAAATACCCGGTACTCACAGCGGCACACACCCCGGTTTTTTGGCGGTACGACCTGAATCCGGACTCTAATCCATACCTGTTACAACGTTTTGGAATCAATGCCGTATTAAATCCTGGCGCTATCAAATGGAATGATAAATACCTGCTCGTAGCCCGTGTGGAAGGAGCCGACCGTAAATCTTTTTTTGCGGTGGCGGAAAGTCCGAATGGTATAGACCAGTTTAAATTCTGGGACTACCCGCTGCAAATGCCTGAAACCGATGAACCGGATACCAATATCTATGATATGCGACTCATCGCACATGAAGATGGATGGATTTATGGTGTATTCTGCACCGAGCGCAGGGACCCTTCCGCACCTGCCACAGATCAATCAGCCGCAATTGCTCAATGCGGACTTGCCCGTACCAAAGACATGAAGAACTGGGAACGATTGCCCGATCTGAAAACCCAATCTCCCCAGCAGCGGAATGTGGTATTGCATCCTGAATTTTACAATGGCCGCTATGCATTTTATACCCGTCCGCAGGATAAATTTATTGAAGCCGGAAAAGGAGGTGGTATCGGATTTGGCGTTTGCGACTGTATGGAAGGAGCGGTGATCGATGAAGAACAAGTGATTGACCCTAAAGTGTATCATACTGTGTATGAAATGAAAAACGGCCTTGGACCAGCGCCGATAAAAACGGCACAGGGTTGGCTGCACCTGGCACATGGTGTACGCAATACGGCAGCTGGTCTCCGCTATGTACTGTATATGTTCATGACCGATCTGCACGATATCTCCAAAGTGATCTATAAGCCTGCTGGTTATTTTATGGCTCCGGAAGGAGAGGAAAGGATCGGTGATGTGTCCAATGTGGTTTTCAG
Organism: Bacteroidota bacterium; assembly: GCA_963169885.1. Taxonomy (GTDB): domain Bacteria; phylum Bacteroidota; class Bacteroidia; order Chitinophagales; family Chitinophagaceae; genus JJ008. The sequence goes on along the minus strand of CAUJFR010000336.1, from coordinate 6,441 downwards.
TAACGGATGGATTGTGGAGGAAGATGGCCGGGTACTTATCTATTACGCATCATCTGATACACGGATACATGTGGCCACCAGCACAGTAGAAAAATTACTTGATTATGTAATGAATACGTCCCCTGATGAATTTACTTCAGCTGAATCAGTGAAAACCCTGACAGAACTGATCGATCGTAATTTGTCTTTGCCCGTTGAAAAAGAAGAAGGGACTGCTAATGCAGCATTTGCAGGATGACATACACGATGGAACATATAAACCCCGGTGCCCGGAATTATTTCCTCCAGGAACTGAGATCCGAACTGGAAGCCATCCTTAATTATTGGATAAAGTATGTACCCGACAACCAGCAGGGTGGGTTCTATGGTAAGGTGGATAATGACAATATACCAGACAAAACGGCAGCGGTTGGTTCCGTGATGTGCAGCCGCATCCTTTGGGCATTTTCTGCCGGTACAGCCATCACCGGAAATCCGGCACATCAGGAAATGGCCGACCGGGCATATGCCTATATCAATGATTTTTTTATTGACCGGCAGTACGGGGGTGTTTATTGGTCATTGAAACCCGGTGGTGAAGCACTCGATACCAAAAAGCAATTGTATGGACAGGCTTTCTGTATCTATGGCTTATCGGCCTATTACCAACTGACCGGCCATGAAGCGGCGCTGCAAACAGCTATTGAATTGTATCGATGCATAGAGCAATATGGTTTCGACAATGAAAAAAACGGTTATATCGAAGCTTTTGCCCGTGACTGGTCTGCCATCGGTGATCTGCGTCTGAGTGCCAAGGATAACAATGAGCGTAAGACCATGAATACGCACCTGCATGTTATCGAAGCCTATGCCAGTCTTTACTCCGTGTGGCCGGATCCTTCATTAAAAGAACGGATCACGAATCTGCTCGGACTATTTGAACAGTACTTTGTTGATCATTTTCATTATCACCTCCGTTTGTTTTTTGACGATGACTGGCATTCAAAATCTGCACGGCGATCATTTGGTCATGATATAGAAGCAGCCTGGTTATTACAACAATGCGCAGAAATCATTGAAGATAAAGCCTTGACTGAATTATTCAGAAAACTTGCCATACCTATTACCAATGCAGCGGCTGAGGGGCAGGATAAGGATGGGGGGCTTTGGTACGAATTTGAACCAGCAGAAAATAAACTGATCCGGGAGAAACATTCCTGGCCGCAGGCAGAAGCCCTGGTAGGTTTTTATAACGCCTGGCAGCTTACGGGTGAGAAAAAGTATTACCAGCATTGCCTTGACACCTGGGCGTTTATACGCCAGTATATCAGGGATCATGAAAAAGGGGAATGGTTTTGGGGTATCTATGAGGACTATTCTATTATGAATGAAGATAAGGCCGGGTTCTGGAAATGCCCTTACCATAACTCAAGGGCTATGCTTGAGCTGATGAAACGTATTAACGAATAAATTTTTTGTATGACAATCACATCCCGTTTCCTGTATCTGAGTGTTCTGATCAGCCTGCCGTTCTTTATATTGTCCTGCAAGAAGAAAGGCGGCACAACACCGCCACCCGTTGGTGATACGACTACGGTGAACCCGCAGGTCGATCCGCCCCTGGCCAATACCATCGGCTTTTTTATGGATGACTGGCAGCCGCGGACATTCACGGTACCTACAACATTTACCAATACAACTGTTCCGGCTGCGGCAGGAGTAACCGTCACCATTGACCGCAGTAATGTGCTTACCAAAGTGCCACGTTCATATGCTTCCGCTAATGCCAATCTATGGATGGGACAAATGGTCACGGAGACCAGCCTGATGACAAATATTACCAATCTGCACCCGCACCTGATCCGTTTCCCCGGGGGCAGTATCAGCGATGTATTCTTCTGGAACGCTCAGCCAAATACGCCGCCTGCCGATGCACCTGCACAACTGATACAGGATAACGGAACAGCGGTGGCAGCCGGATTCTGGTATGGAAAGAATACCGATAACTGGACTTTTTCTGTTGACAATTATTACAGCATGTTGCAGCAGACCGGTAACAAAGGCATGATCACCATCAACTATGGATATGCGCGTTATGGTACCGGAGCCAACCCGGTTGCCCGTGCTGCACACCTGGCGGCTGACTGGGTGCGCTACGATAATGGCCGGACACAATACTGGGAAATCGGCAATGAAAATTTTGGCAACTGGGAAGCAGGCTACCGTATCAATACAGCTACTAATCAGGACGGGCAACCGGAATTTGTGACCGGACAATTGTATGGACAACATTTCAAAGTATATGCCGATTCCATGCGTAAAGCCGCCCAGGAAATAGGAAAGACTATATACATCGGAGCGGTTATGTCTGAATCAGCCCCCTTGTCCTGGTGGACACCAACAGCCACTACCTGGAACAGCGGACTATTTGCAGCGGCTGGCAATTATCCGGATTTTTACATCGTGCATAATTATTATACACCCTTCCAGACCAATGCCACAGCGGAAGTGATCCTGAATACACCGGTTGAAGAAACACAAAAGATGATGGATTATGTGAGGCAGACTATATCGGGTGCTGGACTTACACAGAAGCCGGTAATCCTTGGAGAGTGGAATATTACTTCTTCCGGTTCAAAACAGCAGGTGTCTCATGTAAATGGTCTGCATGCCGTGATGGTTCTCGGGGAATCGCTGAAGAATAAAATAGGGATGACCGCCCGCTGGGACCTGGCCAATGGCTGGAGTAATGGCGATGATCATGGTATGTTTAACCAGGGAGATGAGCCGGATGGGGTACCAAAGTGGAATCCAAGGCCGGCTTTCTATCACATGTATTTCTTTCAGCAATACCTGGGCGACCGGTTAGTCGCTGCCAATTCAACTAATGCGGATGTGATTAGCTATGGTTCTTCATTTACTTCGGGGGAGACAGGGGTGGCCATTATAAATAAAGCCGCTGATCCCAAGTCGGTGCAGGTGGATATAAAGAATTTTAAGAAGGGCAGCCGTTTTTACTGGTACACACTGACCGGCGGCACAGATAATGGTGAGTTTTCAAGAAAAACACTGGTGAATGGGATAACTTCCGCATCTGCGGCCGGTGGCCCCTCCACTTATAAGGAACTGAGCCCTTATTCGGGGTCAACAACTAATGGAATACGGGTGGTAGTGCCCGGAAGAGCTGCGGTGTTTATGGTTGTATCAAAACAATAAATGATCATGAAAAAAATATTTATTGCGGCCTTTCTTCTTTTTATTTCCAGCCTTACTGTCTTTGCACAGAAACCGGTCATTATCAAAACAGGGGAAGGGGTGATTGTTTATCCCTATCAACCCCGGGAGGGGAGTGTAAAAGCGGTACGTTTGAAAGTATTCGCAGACGGAATCATTCGGGTTACCTCAGCTCCGGAACTTTCCTTTAATGACAAAGAAAGCCTGACCGTAATTAAGCAACCGGAAAAAACGGGCTGGGAGATGGAGGAACAGAATGGATATGTACTGTTGAAGACAAAAGAACTGGTGGCAAAAATAAAGCTGAGTTCGGGGGCTGTTTCATTTTTTGACCAGTCCGGAAAAACGCTCCTGCGTGAACGGGATATAAATGGGAAAAGCCTTCAGCCCGTAATGGAGGAGGGTAAAAAATTGTATAGTCTCCGGCAGGTGTTTGAATCGGATAAGGAGGAAGCCTACTACGGACTTGGACAACACCAGGATGACAGCTGGAATTATAAAGGCAAAAAGGTGATTTTCTTTCAGAATAATACGGAAGTAGCGGTTCCTTATTTAGTCTCTGTTAAAAATTACGGCATCCTCTGGGACAACTACTCCTACAGTGAAGCGGGTGATGTGCGTCCAATGCAGCAACTCTCCGCTTTAGCACTCTATGATAAAAAAGGACAGCCCGGATGGCTGACTACTTCGTATTACAATGACAAGGATAAACCCGGTGATCTGGTGTTTGAAAAAGCAGAATCAGAGATCTGGTATCCATATATGAATGATTTGCTGCAGCGGGCACCCAAAGAATTTAAGCCTGCTACAGGTAAAATTGTCTGGGAAGGTAGTTTGTCAGCAGATCAGTCCGGTTACTATGCCTTTCGTTTTACTTATGGAGGCTATCTCAAACTCAGCGTTAATGGGAAAGTTGTTTTCGACAAATGGCGTCAGTCCTGGAACCCAGGGACGGTACTCGCTGATATTTTCATTGAAAAATCGAAACGAAGTGAAGTAAAAATTGAATGGATACCCGATGGCGGGGAATCCTATGTCTCGGCATCATTCCTTCCTCCGGCCCCTTTGGAAGATGAACATACATTTAGTTTTATTTCCTCTGCCGGATCACAGATCGACTATTATTTTGTAAAGGGGAATTCGCCGGATGAGGTGGTGAAAGGCTACCGGGAACTGACAGGTAAAGCTCCAATCGTACCCCGTTGGGCTATGGGCTTCTGGCAAAGCCGTGAACGCTACAAATCGCAGGAGGATATCCTGAATACGGTCGCTGAATTCAGGAAAAGAAAGATTCCGATGGACAATATCGTTCAAGACTGGTTTTACTGGAAAGAGAATGACTGGGGCAGCCAGGATTTTGACCGTAGCCGTTTTCCCAATGCAGACAGTATGATCGAAGTGCTGCATAAAAAGTATAATGCACAACTGATGATCTCCGTATGGCCCAAGGTCTACGAAAATATTCCAGTTTATAATGAGTTCAATAAAAACGGGTGGTTGTACACAAGGAATATCGCTGATCGTCAGAAAGACTGGGTGGGTCCGGGTTATGTATCTACTTTTTATGATGTGTTCAATGAGAAGGCCCGTAAAGCGTTCTGGGAGCTGTTGAATAAAAAGCTCTACAGTAAAAAGATTGATGCGTGGTGGATGGATGCCAGTGAGCCGGATATTCAATCCAATGTATCCCCGGAGAAAAGAAAACAACAGATGCAGCCCCTGGCTATGGGCACGGCTGCTGAATTTATGAATGCCTACCCGTTGTTGAACGCGAAAGGTATTTATGAAGGTCAGCGGGGTGCAGACAGCACGAAGCGTGTTTTCCTGCTTACCCGTTCTGCTTTTGCCGGTTCTCAACGGTATGCTGCCAGCATCTGGAGTGGGGATATTGGTGCCCGTTGGGAAGATATGCGGACGCAGATCAGTGCCGGATTGAATTATTCTATTTCAGGTTTGCCATACTGGACTCTGGATATCGGTGGATTCGCGACTGAAGTCCGGTACAATAAAGTACCTATGGCGCCAGCGGATGAAGAAGAATGGCGTGAGTTGCAAACCCGCTGGTACCAGTGGGGTGCCTTTCTGCCATTGTTCCGTTCACATGGTCAGTTTCCGGTCCGCGAGGTTTTTAATATAGCCCCGGAAGACCATCCTGCCTACAAGAGCATGTTGTTTTATAATCAATTGCGGTATCGCCTCCTGCCGTATAATTATTCCCTGGCTGGTCATGCCTATCATCATGATTATACTTTATTGCGCGGCCTGGTGATGGACTTTGCCGCAGATAAGAAAACATGGAATATCGGGGATCAGTTCATGTTTGGCCCTTCATTGCTGGTGGCACCGGTATATACGTATAAAGCAAGAACAAGAACGGTGTATTTGCCGGCAGGTCAGGGTTGGTATGATCTTTATTCTGGTAAGTTCTATGAAGGCGGACAAACCATTACATCAGAAGCAGCGTATGAAAGAACTCCGGTATTTGTGAAAGCGGGATCGGTCATCCCCACAGGTCCTGCCTTGCAATATACAAGTGAGAAAGCCGCTGATCCGCTGACCTTAAATATTTACACCGGAAAGGATGCTTCATTTACCTTATATGAAGATGAAGGAGTAAATTATAATTATGAACAAGGGAAGTTTACAGAGATCCCCTTTTCATTTAATCAGGCGACAAATACATTGACAATCGGGGATCGGACCGGAAGCTTTGCCGGTATGCTGAATTCAAGGACGATCTATATTAAAGTGGTCAGTGCGGTGCAAGCAATGCCTTTCGCCTTTGACGGGAAGGAAACTGGCCGTAAGATCGAATACAAAGGAAAGAAAATAGTGATCAGGTTATAGCCTGTGCTGTTGCCTGTTACTCAAACATAAACTATTATGAAAGGATGGTTGCTCATTGGCTGCTTATGGCTGGCAGGTTTTACAGGATTAATAGCACAGCAACAGACCTTGGTCCCAAGGACGAGGATACTGATGGATACCGGCTGGCGTTTTGCATTCGGGCATCCCTGGGATGCAGCCAAAGACTTTAATCACGCTACAAGTTATTTCTCCTACCTGGCAAAAGCATCCTATGGAGACGGTGCTGCGGGTACCCGTTTTGATGACCGGGCCTGGCGGATACTTGACCTTCCGCATGACTGGGCGGTAGAACTCCCCTTTGACAGCAAAGGGAGTCTCAGTCACGGTTTTAAAGCCCTTGGCCGTAACTTCCCGGAGAAT
>CAUJFR010000335.1 GCA_963169885.1 Bacteroidota bacterium | reverse complement strand
GTACCGCCGGGTGTGGATCTATTTGCCTGAAAATTATAATAGCGATTTGGCAACCCGTTACCCGGTGCTCTATATGCACGACGGACAGAATTTATTTGAAGACAGCAGCTCTTATTCCGGCGAATGGGGCGTGGATGTATACCTTGATTCAATAAAGCTGCGGTAGTGTATTGTTGTGGGCATTGATCATGGCGGGGCAAAACGGATGAATGAATACAGTCCGTTCGATCATGAAGAATTCGGTAAGGGAGAAGGATCGGCTTATGTGGATTTTGTGGCCAAAAAACTCAAACCATATATAGATAAAAAATTCAGAACTATACGCTACCGGCAGCATACGTTTATTGCTGGTAGTTCCATGGGCGGACTGATCTCCATGTATGCGGTGTTAAGACACCCGAAAGTGTTTGGCGGGGCGGGTGTGTTTTCTCCCTCTTTCTGGGTGTCGGATAAAATCAATTCCTATATCCAAAAGCGGGGAAAGAAATATAAGGGACTCGTTTATTTCTATGCCGGTAAACAGGAAGGGGAGCAGATGATCCAGCAATTGCTGAAAGCGTTTGAAATACTCTCGTCTGTGTCAAAGGCGAAAAGCACTGTAGTAATTCGGAATGACGGACTGCACAATGAAGCGAGATGGAGGGTGGAGTTTCCTGGGTTTTACCAATTTTTAAAATTCTAAATAAGTATCATTATGGTTCATTTTCGGCATATTGGATTAATGATGGGATTTCTGCTTGTTAGTTTCTTGGTATGCGGACAAAACCGGCAGGTACCATCTGTTTCTGAAATATTAAGTATTATTCAGAAGGGGGAATTAAAAAAAATGGTATTCTTAGTGGATTCTTTAGACTATGATGTGGCAGATAGTTCAATAAGTCCTTCTGGAAGTTTATCTTATATATCACAAGAAAAATACCTCGCAGGGCCAACTATCTTTGGCTGTTGGACCAACGCTAAAAAGCAGATCCAGGGCATTAGCCTGACGGTCAGGCAAAAACCTGTATATGAGAAACTATTGATAGAAATGGGCAAGCTTGGATATATATCAATTGGAAAGCCGTCCAATGGTCCGGGTGAAGGCGAAATGTCTCAGGATTATGAAAAAGGGAAAATGCTGATATCTGTTTCCGTAAAAAAATCGGTTATTGGCATGAGTTATCAATTTACTTTTATAAAGATGTAAAATCTCAGGGATAAAATAATAGGGTTTTCAGCGTATTCAATTACGCAAATCCAGTCATTATGAATGCGCAAAGTATCAGCCTGATATTTTTACTTTTTACTTTTGAATTTTGACTTCTTTCTTATACTTCATAACAAACGCCTTCTAAAGCCAGTTCCGCGTCCGGAAAAACCTCTTTCGCTTCTGTTTCAAATTCTTCCAGCGTATCATACTTGCTGCTGAAATGACCAATCAGGAGTTTTTTCACGCCGGCTTTAAGGGCTATAGTGGCCGCTTGTTTGGTGGTGGAATGGAAACGCAGTTCGGCCCGCTCACGCAGATGATCGAGGTAGGTGGTTTCATGGTAGATCATATCGAACCCATTTATATGGGGGAGCAGTGTTTCATCATATTTTGTGTCGGCACAGAAGGCATAGCGTTTGCCCGGATCTGAGGGAGCCGTCACCCATTCATTCTTCACCAGTTCGCCGTCCTTCTTCGTGTAGTCTTCCCCTTTACATAGCCGTTCGTAAAAAACGGCCGGGATTTCATGTTCCTTTGCTTTTTCCGGGAGCAGTTTCCGGGGCAGTTTTTTCTGCGTAAATGAAAATCCATAACATTCCACCCGGTGGTTGGTCGGGAAGCATTTCACCGTCAGTTTGTCGTTATCGAGCAGCGTTGCGGCTTCCGAAATATGGTGGATATGCAGGGGAAAGCAAAGCTGGGTATCAGCCACCTTCAGCTGCATTTCGATGATATCCCGGAGCGGGGCTGGTCCGAATACGTGCAGCACCTGCTGGTGCCCGAGCAGGCTGAGGGAACTGATCAGCCCGATCAGCCCGAAATAGTGATCACCATGCAAGTGGGATATAAAAATATGCGAGATGCGGCTCCGCCGTATCTTATAATTGATCAGCTGGATCTGGGTGCCCTCACCGCAATCCACCAGGTAATTGGTGCCGTCAAGGGTAACCACCTGGCTGGTGGGGTGACGGTCAAAGGCCGGAACAGCGGAATTATTACCCAGAATGGTGACGGAAAACATGAATGATTAGCGGTTTTGATGTGTAATGTTTTGAAAAGACCTGTTTCGCATCCGGAAGGCTGCATACCAGGTTTAAATATCCCCGTCATCCATCAACTCCCGTTCAATTTCTTCCATCTGTACAATATCCCAGGCTTCACTCTCGGTCGGTGTCACATTCATCAGTTCCAGGAGGTTATTATTGTCCAGAAAATCCTCTACTGCCTGCTGTAATTCGCAAATGACGAAGGAGGCACTGTTTTCGTAAAACTTCTGTTGGATATAGACCAGTTTTTCCGCGGCAACCGTATCCAGTTCTGTCACGTTTTTAAGGATCAAAACCAGGTTTTTAACCTCATTTTGCAGGTAAGGCAGCAAACATTCCCCCATTTCGTCTGTCATAGTAGCAGACAAAACCGGATCATTTACCGTGATGGCATGAAATTTCTCTTTGGTATCGGTTTTGACATTCATAGTTCTTACGTTTA
>CAUJFR010000334.1 GCA_963169885.1 Bacteroidota bacterium | reverse complement strand
ATCTGTATAAGGGCGCCACATAGTACGATCATCACCACGACCTTGTTTTACCGGGTCATACTGGTAATACATTTGATTCTCAAAGCGGGGGCCATAAGCACTGCTGGTGCCGCTGGTGCTGGCTCCGTCGCCGGTTGCTCCATAGGAATAATATTTTTGTCCGAAGCTGTTCAGGGCCCTGCCGGTACCCTGGCCGTATTCATATTGATAATCGGGCCAGCGCAGCACGGTCTGGTAGCTTATATTGGAATTGAACGTGACACCAATACCTTTTTCTTTTTTATTTCCGGTCTTGGTGGTAATGAGGATGGCGCCATTACTGGCCCGGCTGCCATATAAAGCGGTAGCACCCGGACCTTTCAGGATGGTGATATTTTCAATATCATCGGGATTGATATCATTTATGTTATTTCCAAAATCAATGGGTACATCGTTTCCTGAACCGGCGCCATAAGCATTATTCACCCCTGAACTGGTCATGTTCTTGTTGCTCATCGGTACTCCATCAAGTACAATCAGGGCATTGTTATTATTGGGATTCAGGGATACATCACCTCTTAAAGTAATTTTTGTAGAATTAACAGGTCCTGAGCCGGATGACAACATTTGCAAACCTGCCACTTTACCCGATAAGGCACTGGACCAGTTATTGGAACGGGCATCGGTGAGTTCTTCGGCCTTGATCTGTTGCTGGGCATAGCCAAGTGCTTTCTGCTGGCGACTAATACCCAGTGCTGTAACAACAACTCCTTCCATCTCTTTGCTGCTTTCTTCTAACGTTATGGTTAAGGAGGACTTTTTGTCAATTTTTGATTCAGTGGTGGTAAAGCCGACAGCTGATACCACCAGGATTTGATTTTCATTTACCTGGAGGCTGAATTCCCCATTATTACTGGTGGATGTCCCCATTTTGGTGCCTTTAATCGTAACGGTGGCGCCGGCTACAGGCACATTATCTTTTACGTTTATCACTTTTCCGGAAACGGTTCTTTGTTGTCCCATACTGTACATGGACAACTCCAATAAAAATAACAGGAAGATAGCTGGCAGGCTCAGAGAAAAGGGTCTCTGCCTGAATGAGGAACTTGTACTCATACTGGGTAGTTAAGCAGTTTAAAAAATAATTGGCAGCGGAAAACTATACAGTGTACGATGTGTTTATTGTGCACTGTTTGTGGCGCAAAAGAATAGCATTCTTCCGTGTTTAACGGAAAGCGAAGGTTATCGGATTATTAACTAAAGATGAAGAGAATGTGAACGGGAAAGGATTTGCAATAAATTTATGTTTCTGTGCTGATTACAGTTTCGAAAGTATTGTAGTATGTACTGAATACTCAGAAGCTGACTCTGAAACTCCCGAATATTCCAAAAGAGAGGTCGCCGGTTTTTTGTAAAGTTGAAGGGAATAAACGCCATACAAAATCAATCCGGAATACTTTCAGGATATTGTCGACCCCGGTACCGAGTTCCATATAGGTTTTGCCATCGAGTGACAGAAAAGTATGACCTTGCTTATAGTTCAGGGCTTTGTTGGAGGCGGAGAGACTGCCCCAGAGTGTTTTGGCGGTCCAGAACTGACGCCAGCGGAGTTTGGGCAAAAGGCGGAAAATGCCGTTTCCGATATTATGCTCGATATTGATCCCGGCAAATTCATCGTGAATGAATTCCCAGCGGTTCATCATGTTAAAGGCATATTTATTATAATAGTACAATTCATTACCCGGCGCGATATCCAGTAACGTGTAGGGGATGGTGCCAAAGGTTTTTCCTCCATATACATACCAGGAGATATTACCGAAGGGAGGTACTTTAAAGTAATCGGAGATACTGGCCGAGACCTTGGTGTATTTATAACTGCTTTTCAGTACACCCGGAAATCCACGGGTGATATAGATTTCGCCGATCGGGTAAATACTGCCGAGGCTGCTCCGGTAAAAATGACTTTCGAGAAAACGTTCGAGGTAGGCAAAACGTAAACGCACCGAAACTTCAAAACTGGTCAGTGGTTTTCCGCTGGCTGTGGCCCGGAAAGAATCGATGGGTACCAGGTTGCGCAAGGGTAGTGTGGATTTATGCGAAACGGTGATCCGGTTCGACATCCAGGAAAAAGTTTCTTTAAAGAATTCGATCTTCTTTTCATTCACTTTAATGTTTTTTACCGGGATCCCTTTTTTACGGATGGCCAGGGCGAATATATTATCCTGCGACACTTCCCCATAATAGTTCTGTCCCCAATCGAGGTCATTGGTGAATGAACCATAGAGATACATGCGGGGATCTTTTTTTGGCAGATAGAAAATCTCCCCCATGCCTTTCAGGTGTTTATCTCCAAAACCGTAGGCGAGGTAACCATGCAGTTTAATTTTTTTATCAAAATGTTTGTTGGTGCCCAGATCAAAGCGCATCCGGAACCCTTCCCATCCGTTGGAGGTAATCCAGTTGAACCAGGGCCCGATCTGGTAGTTGCCGATATCTTTATAGCCCGTTCCGATAAAGGCCATGGTTTTGGTGAATCGCTGGAACACGGGCGCATTGGTCAGGGTGTCGATCATCCGGATGATGCTGCT
>CAUJFR010000333.1 GCA_963169885.1 Bacteroidota bacterium | reverse complement strand
CTATTACCGGTATATTGGTTTCAGGCCTTTATCTCAATACATCTACAAAGAAATGCTGAAGCTTGGTCTCCCTGAATTTGGGAATATCGGCAGTTTCAACTTCGCCCTCAGCGGTCCCACCCAGTACCCAAACTGCCTGGTAGAAGTCGCCTTCTTAAGTAATAAGGAGGATGAACAGCTGATTAAAGATCCGCTGTTCCGAAAAGACGTAGCAAAAGCGATTGTGGCGGGGATCAAAGCGTGGTTGAAGAGCTGTGAGGGGGATTGAACAGTGGATGTTTCGTTTACATTGGTATTCACAATACACCACCTACGGGGTGAAAAAACAAACCGGTACAGCCGGTATTCTTGCTACCAATAATGCACCCCTACGGGGTGAAAGAAGCGTTTCATTAAATCGTACAACTAGAGAATTGCTTCTTAGAATTAAGGTTTAATTAGTGAACAATGCGTTCCACCCCATAGGGGTGCATTGTCGGTAGCTACAAGGTGTAAGAAGATGCCCGTCTCACCCCGTAGGTGGTGCATTGTGATTTTCTTCAAAAAATAATTTACGGCTTGCCAGCCCCAATTCAGTTAGTTAAGCACTTAGCCCTGGTAATAAAATCCCTCTTTTACAGGAGCCCACTGTATTTTAAATTCTTCATTTTTGTTTGGTTAGCGATTCTACCCCCGCCAACACCCAAAAACAAAAATCGGTTCCTTACTTGTATACTACCGGGATGGCAACTGCTGGCTGTCAGTTATAAATAAAGTGTAGGGCATAAGGTTTTTGATAAAAATATTGGAGGACTAAGAAAAGTACTTTCTAATGAATACCTGCCCAGATTGTTGGCTAAATAATAATCAGATGAAAAAATACCTGTTGGTTTTATTTATTTTGTCAGGTTTCGGCTCATTTGCCCAACCCCTGACATTTGATGTATTTACGGCCACTGTACCGGATGGATGGACGAGGGATGAAACAGCAAAGTCAAATATCAATTTCACAAAGATCAACCAGCAGCAAAAAACCTGGTGCCGGTTCTTATTATATAAAAGCACTGTGGGAAGTGGTAATCTCCGCGATGATTTCAATAAGGAATGGAGTGACCTGGTTGTGGCCGCGAATCCGGGAGCAGGGGGACCGGTGATGACTGAACCTGTAACGGAGAACGGATGGTCGGTTATTTCTGGAACCGGACAATTCATGTTTGACAACAAGAATACCACGGTCATACTTAAAACCTATTCGGAAGGGCAGCGTTGCGCCAGCCTGCTGCTGATGACCAATGATCCTGCCGGATTTGAATCAGTGATCAATGATTTTCTGTCTTCGGTATCAATTACTCCCGTCAGCAACCCGGTGCAACCACCGTCATCTGAATCAGTCGGACAGCAGGTACAATTACCGGCACCGATGGTTACGGGCTTTCAGTTTAATACCTCCAATTTTGATGACGGCTGGACAAGTGTGGTGAAGGAAGACTGGGTGGAAGTGGTAAAAGGGGATATCCGTGTATTACTGCACTATCCCCGGGAAGAAGAAAAAAAGTATATCACGCAACACGATGAATCCACCCGTTTTTTCTGGAACCTCTTTGTGGCACCCCGGTACAGCCAGCTCCGTAATTTTGAAATGCTGAATTATAGTATATCTTTTGAACCCGCTCATTTTGCGGGAGGGCTTTTGCGTGATAATCAAACCGGTCAGGATGTTTGGGTCACACTTTTTCAAAAAGCGAAGAGCGGCTGGATTGAAATCATTACAAAAGACAAACAGCAATTTGTAAATACATTCGGAATCAATAATCCGGACTCTTATTTTATGGAGTGGGAGCCGCTGCTGAAACTGGCCGGTTATAATAAATTTGCCGTTGGGGAAAATGACCTGCCCGGTAAATGGTCCAACGACTTCTCCAGTTCTTCCAGTTACTACAGTGTATACACAGGGATATATACCGGTTCGACTACTTATGCTTCCCGTGTAACGTTTACATTCGATCATAATAAAAAATACAAATGGCACCTGGTTATGGCCAGTGGCGGGACCGGTAGCCGGACGAGTGTGGAGCAGGTTAACGCTAATGGTGCTTATAAACATATGGGCAACTGGCAGCTTTGGTTTTCAGCTATTGAGAAAAAGCCCAAGACTTATAATGCCTATTTCTCCTGTATAAAAGGCGGGAGAATTCTGTGGCTGCAGGATACAGGATATGGGGATTATAGTTCTTTTGGCAGAATTGAATAATCCGAACTGGCCCGACCCATTGATAGTTAAGAAAATAGAAAGGAAATTTCGCCGATATTTGCTCTTTAAAGAATAAATATTTAAAAATAATAGATAAATATTTATCGAATATCAATAATTTATATATTTTTGTGTCATCAACATAAACCTACATGTTATGGCAACAAAAAAAGATTACCTGCTGATCGTACTGCACATCCTTTCCTGGATCATCTTTGTTGGTCTTTTAGTGGAGGCAGGTGGATTTCTCTTCAACACGCTTTACACTTTATTATACAATCCGGCCGGGGCCGCCAATTTCTGGATGAAATCGGATCTCAGTGGGCTGTACTCCTTTAATCAGAGTCATTTCGTTACACTGACAGTCATCATGGTTATAGCGTCTGTGCTGAAGGCCATTATGTTTTATGTAATTGTCAAATTGTTTCACGACAAAAAACTGGATCTCACCGCACCATTCAATGAATCATTCGGACGCGGCCTCTACAACCTTTCTTACCTGACAGCGGGTATCAGTTTGTTTACTTACTGGGGTACAAAACTATCTGCCAGCTTAACTGAACAAGGTGTCAGTTTACCTTCCTTGCAGGAACTACGGCTGGCCGGTCCGGATGTATGGTTATTCATGTGTGTAGCCCTGTTGGTCTTTGCCCGGATCTTTAAAAAAGGAATCACCATTCAGCACGAGAACCAATTAACCATCTGACCTATGCCTATCATTGTAAACCTGGATGTGATGATGGCAAAGCGGAAAATGTCATTGAATGAGTTATCCGATAAAGTGGGACTCACCCTGGCCAATCTCTCTATCCTGAAAACCGGCAAAGCAAAAGCCATCCGTTTCAGCACGCTCGAAACCATCTGCAAGGTATTGCATTGCCAGCCGGCCGATATACTTGAGTATGTGGCGGAGGAGGAAGGCTGACCTTTATTAACTATAATCATTAGCATGAAAAAATATACCGTTTTTATCCTCTTGTTACTTTGCAGCATCATCCGGCTCAACGGGCAAGTGATTGATTTAAGTAAAATCATCCTGGCTCCGGTGCAGGTATCCATGAGTAAAGTAGAACTCGATGGCCACAAAGCCATCCGTGTTACCAAGGATACCGCAGTGAAGAAAGCGGATGAAGCTACGTTTGTCCGCGTGAATGATATCAACTTCCAGGATGGCGTGATTGAAGTCCGGCTCTTGAGCCGCTTACTCCCAACAGCCTCCCCGCAGGACCGGGGCTTTATCGGTATCGCTTTCCGTATCAGTGAAGCCAACGACCGCTTTGAATGTATCTATATACGTCCCACGAATGGCCGGGCGGAACAACAACTTCGGCGTAATCGTTCCACCCAGTATTTTTCGTTTCCGGATTATAAGTTTGACCGCCTCCGTAAAGAAGCTGCCGGTGAATATGAAAGCTATGCGGATATGGGATTAAATGAATGGATTACCCTGCGCATCGAAGTAAAAGGAGCCGGGGCGAAACTGTTTATCAATAACAACCCGCAACCTGCTTTAGTAGTCAATGATCTCAAACATGGGGCAAATCTCCGGGGAGCCATTGGCTTTTTTGTGGATCAGGGTACGGAAGGATACTTCACAAAGTTGAAAATCTCCAAAATAAAATAGATAGAACAATCGCTTTACCTGATCAGCATCACCGTTCCTTTTTCTATTCTCGATGCAGCGCCTTCAAGCTGGTATGTACAAACCCAGGCAAAAACTGCGTTGTCTTGAAGTACCCCGCTTACTTTGCCATTCCAACCTCTGTCAGGATCATTGCTTTGAAAGACAACCGCCCCCCATCGGTTATATACCATTAGCTTGAATTGGACAAGCCGGCCATATACTAATGGTTTAAAAAGGTCATTTTTGCCATTATTGTCCGGTGTAAAGCCAGAAGGGAAAAAGACACCATTTATACACTGTTTGGCAAATACTGCTGTGCTATCGGTTCCTTTGCAACCATTCGCATCCGTGACTGTCAGCCGGTAGATCCCCGGTAACTGAACCTGTAGCGTTTTAGAAGTGGCACCGGTTGACCATTGGTAACCTGTATAATTTGAAGCAGGAATCAGTTCAACCGGTTTATAACTGCACACACTATCTGTTTTATTCAGAAAACCTGACGGCAGGTTGTTGATAGTATTAATACGGAAGGAGTCAGTAGCTGAGCATTGGTAACTGTTGATGACTTTTACCCAGTATAAACCTGTTCCGGTAGCTGTAAACTCAGGTGCTGTACTATTATCCTGCCATAGATAATTGCTGAATAGTCCAGGGGTAAGTGTAATACTGGAATTTCTGCATATGCTCCTGTCAGGTCCGAGATCAGGATCTGGGGAAGGGTTAACAGTGAGTCTGGTTGTAACGATTGAATCACATCCAAGTACAGAATGCAAGGTGTCAATATAGGTACCGCTGGTAAATTGAATTGCCCCTCCTGCGAAAAATGATTCACCACTACAGATTGTCTTTAATTGTTCAGTTCTTTTTTTGTTGATTATCAGGCGAAGTGTAATTACAGAGTCACAACCACTTGAATTGGGGATGGTCTGTACATAGGTCCCCGAGCTATCATAAACCTGGTTATTCAGGGTATAGCTGTTACAGGTACTGATATCAAGTGAGAATGAAGTTCTGTTGGGGCATGGGTTAAGTTTCAAAACGAAAGGTGATTCGGATCCGCCCGCTAAGGGAAAAATTCCTGGACCCGGATCAAAATCACTGATACCGGACGCATAACCGGTGACGTAAATACTCAGGTTTGCGTCAATAACCATTCGTCTGAACAGACTGGTGCCATAATCAATACTTTGAAATGGAGCAGCATATATGAAATTGCCCGCAGGAGAAAGTTTAACTACTGCGGAAGCTCCATAATGGGTGCTGTTAATAATATGTACACCCGGACCCGGATCAAAATCAACTGAATTACCAAACGAGCCGATAATGTATACATTTCCTGAAAAATCGGTGACCAGATCATTCCCGGTACAACCGTCAACACTTCCGATTGTTTTTGCCCATATATAATTACCCTGGTCGTTGAGTTTTAGGATAAAACAATCCTGGCTCATGCTGGAAATATTTTGAACCCCTGTTCCCGGATCAAAATCAAAGTTGCCGATGAAATATCCGCAAATAACAACATTATTCATGCCATCCACATCAATGCCGATTGGGGTTATATAATGATTGTTACCCCCGGACTGACCGACGGATTTCGCCCAAATGAAGTTACTGTTGCCATCTAATTTGGCAATAAACCCATCGCCCGTACTTCCTGCCGAACTAATTAAATTATATACCCCTGATCCGGGATCAAAATCACAGGTGCCTGCAAAACTTCCTGTGATTAGCAGATTGCCAAAGCCGTCACATTTAATATCATTTATGAAACTGTTTGCATAAGTTACTGAACCATTACCAAATTGTTTTGACCAAAGATAATCGCCGTTATTATTGAGTTTTACAATATATGATTGCTGATGGGCGGTAGACGTCATATTGACTGTGCCGGGACCGGGATCAAAGTCCACAGTGTTGTTAAAAAGTCCACCAATGAAAACGTTATCCTGCGGATCAAGATCTATAGAAAATGCTTGTGGCCCGGTATCTCCGGGTCCGCCAAATTTTTTCGCCCAGATCAGATTTCCATCATTATTAAGTTTTATTACAAATGCATCCCTGAACCCAATGGGTGACATCATGAAAACACCTGGTCCGGGGTCCATATCCGCCGTATTTCGAAGGTCGGCTGCAAGATAAATATTGCCAGCCCTGTCAATTTTAAGTTCAATCGCTGACCAGGAAATAGTAGTAGGTATCTGCTTTGCCCAGACAAAATTACCATTGATGTCCAATTTACTGATATAAATTCCCTGGTTAAACGGTCCTCCCCCTGTCATCATGTGCAAGCCAGGGCCGGGATCAAAGTCTAATGAATTTTCAAAAAATCCCGCAGAAAATACATTTCCTTGCGCATCCACCCCCACCGTACGGCCATTGCTATAATCAGCACTATAAGCATCAAACACTTTGGCCCAACCAAGTACTGGTAGTTGGGAAACAGCGGACTGTATCCAGCAAAAAAAACAAAAAAAGGTGAATAATAACCGGTTCATATAGGTGCAACAGATAATAGTTGCTGGGGTTTAAGTGAACAAATATATGTCACATTCAGTGAGATTCATAGAGAGGGAAAAAATACGATGATTTGAGGTGCTTACTCTTTCTTGTGATTTAATAACAAGAGGATTCTGATGGCAACATCTTCTTTATAAAACAGTTGATTGGTTATGACTTTTGGTAACAAAGCTTCAACAAATGGTGCGCCCAGCAGACGCTGTGGTGTAGCAATAATCACCACAGCGTTTTCTGCTAAAAACCGGTGGATCAGTATAAGCAAAGACGAAAACTGTTCAGGGGCATAATTGATATCACTTAATAAAACCACTTCCGCCTTTATTTCCTCCGGAAAATGATTCCAGTCCAGGCACATGGCTTTTACATTCGTAAGACCGAGATGGGCAATATTTTTTTCCATCAACTCGACCGCCTCTTCGGAATGGTCACTGAGGATGACTGATGCTGCTGATTTTGCGATTGAAAAAGAGGGCAGTCCGGTTCCTGCACCAATCTCCAGTACACGTTTACCTGCAAACAACTCTTCCTGTTCTTCCAGGTATGCCATCATTGCCTTTGACGAAGGCCAGACCTTTGCCCAGAAAGGGAAGGGAGTTTTGGGATCGTTACTAAGAGTTTCTCCGTAGGCCGTCCTGATCTCTTCCGGTATGGGCAGAAATAAGGAAAGATTTTCTTTTATCGGGATCAGCTGCAGTGGGTATTGCATAAATTATAAAGGGACTGCAATTTATGCTATTCATCAACGGCTATGTATACTTAGTTTTCAGGAAAACTGTCATTTACAGACGAAAATCAGTTGCCTTGAAGAGTAAATATTTTACATTTGATGCCAACCCTAATGAATCATTGAGGGAATTAAAAGCCCGATTTTTTGTTAAATTATACCATGCATGATATTACCATTATATTGGCAGACGATGACGAAATAAACAATTACCTGTCAGTTTCAGTCATTGGCGAATTCGTTGCTGCCGGTCAGATCTTTGCTTTTACATCTCCGGGGCAGGCGGTCATGGAAGCCAAGCGTATCTGCGTGGATCAACCCTCGCAACGGTTCGTTTTTTTCATTGATATCAATATGCCGGAGTTCAGTGGCTGGGAGATGGTCAGGCAACTGAAGAGCCAGCCAGGTTTTGATTTCAAGGAGAAGGACAGGATCTATATTCTTTCTTCTTCGATTAATCCGGCCGACAGGGTAACGGCGGTCAATGAGATAAGTGTAACCGGGTTTGTTGAAAAACCGCTTACAATAAGTATGATGGAAGGGTTGTTGACATGAACTTTACCGGACGGGATACATTTTACCCGTCAGACGATCAGCTAATCTGAATATATGCAGCGAATTTTTATTCTCTTTTTTTTCCTGGTGACAGGTCTGCAGGCAACAGCCTATGACATATTTGTTGACAGGAAAGGCACTCTCAAAGCTGATTATATAATCAGTCATGCAGACAGTTTGTTTTATTATACACCAAGACCAGGATTGTCATCTGGTAAACATGTGGTATGGGTGCGAATCATAGTGAACAATTTAAATGACCGGTCACAGTTTAAGTATATTTCTTTCGACAATCCGGTAATCTATAAAGCAGATTTTTATTATTATGAGGATTCGGTCCTGAAGCATGATCAGTATGGATTCGGGTATAAACAGAAAACTAAGCTACAGGTGACCAATATCGATGAATTCAGGGTCAATGTACCGGGACAGGGCAAAGTGGAAGTTTTTGTCCGGGTTGAACCCCGATACATTTCCGTCTATTCATATGAAATAAAGCAGCTGGGCGAAATGATTATGTGGAAGGACCGTAAATTTTATGCCACATTCGTTTTTATTTTCTTTGTGGCCATATTAATATTCTTTTCCGTTTTCCTGATGCGCATTTTCCCCGAGCGGAAAGTATTTCTGGCTTATATCCTTTTCCTGATTAGTACGATCTTTACATCAACCGGCATGACAGGCTATTACAGGCCCTTCTCCGGCCTGGCGAATCCCGTACAACTGACTGAAATATTCGTGACGACCAGCCTGATGAGTTGTTTATACCTGTTGCGGCCCTATTTTAAATTAAAAGAATCCTTCCCCCGGGCGGATAAATTATTATATTATACGTTGGCTTATATGGCACTTTCTTTAGTGCCACAACTTTTTTTCTTCAGCTACCAGACCGATTATTTTGTCAAGCACTTTGTATTTATACCCAGCATGATTATTTTCACCGGCTTGACCTTCTACCTGGTTTCCCAAAAGGTTCGATATTCAATACCTGTTGCCGTAGTGTTTTTTATTTCAACAATCACCTCGGTCACGTTGAACATTGCCTTTCTCGGGTATATTCATCTGGGTTACTGGGTCCAGTATTACCAGTTTTCGCTGGTGATCATCATGGTTGCCTTATTTCTGATTGCTTTCCTCCAATCTAGAGATAAACAGGTAGTTGAAATGGCTGCCGCCAGTCTGAGTAAACTCATTACCAATAAAACCCATATGCTGGCAAAATTCGGAAGCTGGTACATGGAACTCCCTTCCAATAAGCTTTGGGTATCTGATGAGATGTACAGCATATACGGCGTGGAGAAAAAGAATACCCCTGATGTGAATGCATTTGTTGAGAAAGTACATGAAGAGGATAAGGAGCGGATCATTAAAGTCTGGAGCGCATTGGCCGACAATGAGCAGGACCCACGGATGGAATACAGGGTGAGACAAACAGATGGCAGCATCCGGTACATCAGTGCCTCATGGGTTATTTCCTATAACGAACACGGGGGTGCGAAAAGGGCTACCGGTTATGTACAGGATATTACAGAAAGGGTTCTGGCTGAAGATGAGAAATCAGCCATTTCTTCCGAACTGATTCAACGGAACCAGGTGTTGGAAGAATTCTCTTATTCGGTATCGCATAATCTGCGCAGTCCGCTGGCCAATATTCTCGGTTTGTGTGATATGATCGAACGAAAAATGAAGGATGGCAAGCTCGATCTGGTGCCTGTAAAAATGCTGACAGACTCGTCAAAACGACTTGATTCCATACTCCGGGATCTGAACACCCTCCTGAACTATGATAAAAAGCTGAATGTGCTCAAAACACCCTTGCAGCTGGATGATGTGGCCAAAGAGACCTGGGAGATTTACCGGGAAAAATGTGAGTTTCTGGGAGGACACTTCACCTGGGACTTCAATGGGACAGGGTTGGTTCACCTGGTAAAGCCCTATATGGATAATATATTCCAGAATATGCTTTCCAACAGCCTGAAGTATTCACGGCCGGGCATAGCACCTGTCATTCACTTTAGTGGCCGGCTGAATGAGGGTATGCTGCAACTTGAGTTCCGGGATAATGGCCTGGGGATTGACCTGGATGCAAACCGGTCCAAACTTTTCGGCCTTTACCAGCGGTTCAACCCCAAAGCTGCAGAAGGCAACGGCCTGGGCCTTTACCTGATCCGGCTGCAGGTGGAAAAAATGAAAGGCCAGATCGATGTACAAAGTGAATTGAATGCCGGAACTACATTTTTTATCAACCTCCCGGTTTAGTTTGAAGGGTTACAGGAATACTTGTGCGCCTGCAGGACAATCATTTTAAATAGCCTGTTGAAAGAACAGCTGTCTGCCTCCCAACTTTTATTGGTTATATTTATCATTCAAATCAGGACGGAATGAACCGGAAATCATTTTTAACAACAGCCACTTTAATAGGTGCTGCAGGCATCAGTTCGGCTATGCAAACAGACACAAAACCATTGCTGCATCATGTGTTCTTCTGGTTGAAGAACCCGGGATCTGAGGCAGATAAACTAGAACTGATCAAAGGACTGAAAACACTATCGGCCATTCCCACGGTCCGGCAACTGCATGTCGGAGTGCTGGCTTCCACCGAAAAACGGGAAGTGGTTGATACTAGCTGGGATGTATCCGAACTGATGTTCTTTGACGACGCGGCCGGACAGAAAGTTTACCAGGATCATCCGGTGCATGAGGCCTTTGTGAAGACTTATGGTCATCTGTGGAAGAAAGTGATCGTGTATGATTCCATTGATGTGTAACAACTGAATTAACTACTATAACAAAAACCAATCATATGCCCTTGCAATCTGCTGTACCGATCCTGGCCTTTTTGGATGCAACCGAATCGGCAGCATTCTATAAAAAAATTGGATTTGACTGCAATGATAACTGGAAGGAGTATCTCATGTGCAGCCGGGATAAAATCGAGATCCATTTATGGAAATGTGATGATCCGGCTATTCCTAAGAATACCGGCTGTTATATTCGCGTGGATGAGATTGATGCGCTCTATAAAGAATTTAATAACCTGGGTATTATCCATCCCAATGGTCCGCTGGAAAACAAGCCCTGGGGAATGCGGCAGTTCAGTATATTGGACAACAGCGGGAATATCATTCACTTCGGGCAGTACCTGGATTAGCCGAACGACGGTTTTTTAAAAATAGCAAAATCCATTTCACAACGGAATTCATAGCCGGCTTGTTCATACAGATCAATGGCCCTTGTATTATCATTCCGCACATGCAGGAACGGGGTCTGTCCTTCGCTCACAATGCCGGCCGTGGCCTGTGACAATAAAGCCGCACTGTATCTTCTGCCTGTATAATCAGGGTGAGTGCAGATCGCACTCACTTCAGTATAACCGGGAAATTTTAAACGTTCTCCGGCCATGGCTACCAGGCGTTCCTCTTCAAATATGCCAATATAATTACCAAACTCTATAGTACGTTGGTTAAATGGACCCGGTTTGGTCAGGGCCGTCAGCTCGATCATTTGCGGAATATCGGCTTTACCCAATGACCGGATTTGGATACCCGGCGGATGAAACGGCAAATGTTTCCGGCAAACCAGTTGGAACAGTTTTATAGTGAATCCTCTTTTGCAGTGCTCAGGCAGATCCAGTGATTGAGCAGTGATGTAAAAAAAATTACGGTCAGCAGGTAATTTTTCCACCAGGTATTCTTTGTCCTCTTCATCCCAGTCAGCCATGGCCACAAAGGGAGATATTTCCGGATAGAAATATTTAAGCCGATCATCCCCTTCATTAAAATTCCGGTGATGGGTACTTAATGCATGCCAGATGGGATTATCTAATATCATTTCCATGGCAGCCGTGTTATTTCCCCGGTAGTTTTTTTCTTGGATTATCCAGGTAATTGGCCACCACTTCTTCCATGTCTACGTTCATGAGATTGGCCAGGGTGAGCATCCACATCAGGACATCCCCAAATTCTTCTTTGGCATTTTCTTTATCACCCCGGGCAATGGCGGAAGAGAGTTCGCCTACTTCTTCATGAAACCATAAAGCGGTATGATAAATACCCCGGGCATTGTCGTTTTCAAAATACCGGTCCCTGACGATCTGTTGCAGTGCTGCAATTTCCATAGACTGAATATTATTGATTAGTTGGTTTCTTTCTTGGGTGCTGAACGGCTGCCACTGTATAATTCATATTCAAAGAGGCGGCAGTCAATTTTACTGGTATAAAATTCAATCCGGCGTTTGGCTTTCAGGCCGATTTTTTTAGCCAGTTCGAGATTGCCGGTAAACACATAACCAAAATAGCCGCCACATTTTTGTTTCATAAAATCGCCGATCCGGGCATAGGTTTCTTCCAGTTCCCTTATATCACCCAGCCGTTCGCCATATTCGGGATTGACGAAAAAAACACCGGGTACTCCTTGCGGTACTTCTGTATCGGCAAAATCGCAGACCCCGAAATCGATCAGGTCGGCGACACCGGCAGCTACTGCATTCTTCCTTGAATTTTCAATGGCCCGCGCACTATAGTCCGTGGCAATAATCCGGAGTCCGGGTACCTCTTTGATTTGTTCTTCCAGTAAAGCATCTTCTTTAAAATAAACCGATTCATCATATCCGTTCAGATGCATAAAGGCATAGTTCGTGCGGAATAATCCAGGTCTGCGGTTGGTGGCGATCATAGCCGCTTCGATGGCCAGGGTACCTGAACCGCACATGGGATTCACAAAGGGCGACTGCCGGTCCCAGGTGGTGGCGTAGATCGTGGCGGAAGCCAGTGCTTCCAGCATCGGAGCCTGACCGGGAATTTTCCGGTAACCATGCCGTCCCAGCGAATCACCGGTGGTATCAATAAATACTTCGGCATTTTCATTTTTCCAGAACAGATTGATCACGGCCCCGCTGAGTTCAGCTCCGGTACTGGGACGAACCCCTCTTTTCTCCCGTAACCGGTCTACAATCGCATCTTTCACCCGCAGGTTGGCAAACATGCTGTTGTTAATCGTGGGATTATTCACGTTACTGGTGATGGAGAAGTAGCCATCATCCGGTAATATGTTTTCCCAGGGATAATCAAGTAAGTGCTTATAAATACCATCTGCATTAACAGCGGTAAACTGTTTTATTTTATACAATACCTGGCTGGCACAACGGAGATTGAGGTTGAGCCGGATACAGTCGGTCACGGTGCCGGTGAGTTTTACTCCGGTAATAAAAGTTTCATCAGTGTTATAGCCCATTTCTCTTACTTCCTGCTCCAGGTATGGGGCAAGCCGTTTGGGACAGGTTATAATGATTGTGGATTTATCGGTAAATACATTCATGAAGCAGTAAAGATAACGTATTGCTGCCACGGATGAATTTGCCTGTGGTAAATGGCAGCCACGGATAGCACGGATAGGCACGGATTTTAGTTTTGCCTGCGGCAAAAAAGGGTGGCCACTAAAGGCTACAAAAGGTACACGAAAGGATTGGCCAGCGGCGAAAGGTAAGCCACGGATGAACGCGGATCACATAGATGGACACAGGCAGGTATGTGGAGCTGTTGCTGCAGTTAATAGCTCATTTCATCCAGTTTAACCTTTCCTTTGAATGTCCAGAAAACAAAACTGGTATAGATGCCCACCAGCGGGGTGCCAATTGCGGCAATCAGCAGTAATGTTTTCATGGTTTTTAAAGAGGAAGAGGCATTCGTTATTGTAATGCTGTTTGCAGGATTGTTACTTGCATACAACAGGTTGGGATAAACTTCAATAGCCACCGTGATCAGCAAGGCAGCGATGGTTACAGCGGAACTGATAAAGGCAAAGCGGTAATTTCCTTTATTCAACTGCCGGGGAATATTGGCGATAGCCAGAAACATGATTACCGGAAATATAAAATAGGTGGGACTGCTTTTTAGTTTATCACTGAGATGCGGAATATAAAGTAATGTATAAACCGTGGTAATAGCAAAGGATAAAAGGAAGAAGACAGTGAAATTCCTGGCCAGTAATGTTAATTTAGTATAGAGCCGGTTCTCCGTTTTCATCGCCAGGTAAATAGCCCCATGCATCATAAACAATGCGAGTGTTGTGAAAGCGACCATAATAGAAAAAGGATTAAAAAAGGACCAGGTACTTCCGGTAAA
Source organism: Bacteroidota bacterium (assembly GCA_963169885.1). Lineage (GTDB taxonomy): Bacteria > Bacteroidota > Bacteroidia > Chitinophagales > Chitinophagaceae > JJ008. The sequence goes on along the minus strand of CAUJFR010000333.1, from coordinate 2,150 downwards.
TTCCTTTTGTTCATTCAGGGGCAGCCCCATGGCTATATTACCCAACATCAGACCAAGTGACAGGGTAACGATGATACAGGCTGCGGAATAAATGATATCCCAGGTAAGCCGCCAGGTTTTTCCAGGCTCCTTACTGCGAAATTCAATGGCCACTGCACGCCAGATGAGTCCGATCAGGAAGATCATTGCCGGCAGATAAAAAGCGGAAAATACGGCTGCGTAGGCGACCGGAAAACCGGCAAAAAGTGCACCGCCGGCAATTACCAGCCAGACTTCATTCCCATCCCATACCGGACCGATTGCGTTCAGGGCTATCCGGCGACTGTTTTCTTTTTTAAGAAACAGATGTAGTGCCCCGGCACCAAGATCAAACCCGTCCAGGATAGCATAACCCGAGATAACTGCACCAAGAACAAGAAACCACCAGGTTGAATAGTCGAGTCCGAACAACATATACTTTGTTTACTGGTTTTAAAAACTATTTTGTTTTCATCAATGGGTTTTCACGGGTACTGTAGCCGGAATTTTCCGCATCACTTGTATGCTCATGCTCTTCAGGGCCATGCTTCACTTTTTTATTCAACAGGTAAAGGAATAAGACAAATAATGTGGCATAAACCAGCGTGAATAGTATCAGGGAGATCAACACCTGTTCCGCCTTTACCGATGCGGATAAGGCATCGGAGGTACGAAGAAGGCCATAAACCACCCAGGGCTGACGACCCATTTCCGCGGCAAACCAGCCAGCCTGATTGGCGATCTGTGGCAATAACACGGACCAGGCAAATACATGGAGCAGCCATCGTTGTTGAAATAAGCGTCCTTTTTTCCACTGCCAACTGGCATAAAGAGTCAGGGCAATCATGAACATTCCGATGGCCACCATAATATGATAAAACTGGAAAACCGCATTGACCTGGGAGGGGCGGTCTTCTTTTTTAAAAGCTGTAAGACCGGTGACCGGAGTCGTAACATCCTGATGAAGCAGGAAAGAAAGTCCTCCCGGAATTTTAATCCCTTTTGTTTTCTGTTCCTGCTGATCCACCCAGCCAAAAAGGTACATATCTGCGGCTGCACTGCTGTCGTAATGACCTTCCAGTGCCGCGAGCTTGGCTGGTTGATTCCGGGCCACGCCATCAGCACTTTTATGTCCGGCAACTAATTGTAAAATTGAACTGATAACTGCAACTACCAGGGCTATGCGAAAAGAGGGTTTTGCAATGGATAAATGCCGGTTGCGGAGAATATAGTAGGCATTCACACTCATAACCAGAAAAGCACCGGCGAGGAAAGCGCCAATCCAGACATGAATCAGCCGGTCCATACTGGATGGATTGAATACCATGGTCCAGAAGTCAGTGATTTCCGCACGTGCATTTAACCCTTCCCCTACAATATGATACCCGGAGGGGGTTTGCTGCCAGCTGTTCGCCACTACGATCCAGACAGCGCTAAACATGGAACCCAGGAAAACCATCAGGGTGGAAAAGAAATGGACTTTTGAACTTACCCGGTTCCAGCCAAACAGTAAAATACCGAGGAAACCACTTTCCAATGCAAAAGCAAATATGCCCTCAGCAGCTAAGGCACTACCGAAAATATCACCTACATATCTTGAATAAGCAGCCCAGTTGGTGCCAAATTCAAATTCCATTATGATGCCAGTAGCCACTCCCAGCCCGAAAATCAAGGCAAAAATCTTTATCCAGAACCGGGTCATATCTTCATAAACCTTATTCCCTGTTTTCAGGTAAAGTCCTTCCATAATAACGAGAATCAGTCCCAGTCCGATACTTAAAGGAGGATAGATGTAATGAAACGAGACAGTAAACGCAAATTGTATACGCGATAGAATTTCGGTATCCATAAACGTTGGTTTTTATTAACAGCGACGATAATGCCGCAGCAATTGGATACAAAGATAGTTAGTATGATAACGGCTTATGTGACCTGTGTAACATAACTGTTGTTGGAATTAAACTAATCTTCGCTGAAAAACCGCATGCCTTAGTTGGGTCAGGGAACAGTTGGGCCGGCAGTTAACAATAGAATACACGGAATAATTTGCCTTCAGTGAAATTGTTAGTCACGAAATCACACGAAATAAATACCAATTTGTATTCATTCGTGTTCTTTCGTGCGGTTTAGTG
>CAUJFR010000332.1 GCA_963169885.1 Bacteroidota bacterium | reverse complement strand
GGCCAGTGGACGATCAGCAACGATAAACCGGCAGTACTGACAAAACCCGATTTTACAAAAGCTGAACCCACATTCTGGCCTTCGCATATAGCCTGGTGGAAGGATTACTGGAACCGGTCGTCGTTACGTATTCCTGATGAAAAGCTTGAGCGACAGTACTACCTCGACATGTATAAATTCGGGTCTGTGGCAAGAGGCAATACGCCACCCATTTCCTTACAGGCTATCTGGACCGCCGACAATGGCAACCTGCCACCCTGGAAAGGCGATTTTCATCATGATCTCAATACCCAGCTGAGTTACTGGCCGGGTTATGCGTCCAATCATCTTGACCTTACGGCCGGTTTTACCAACTGGTTATTGAAAGTGCGGAAAGAAAATGAACGATGGACCAGGCAATATTTTGAATTACCCGGATTGAATGTGCCTGGTGTAACCACCATCAGTGGAAAAGAAATGGGCGGCTGGATCCAGTATTCGATGAGTCCGACGGCTTCGGCCTGGCTGGCCCAGCATTTTTACTGGCAGGCGATGTATAGTAAAAAAAGAACGGACTATGACCAGGCGCTAAACTGGTTAAATGGGGTGGAGCTGTTTTTGTACCGGTACCTTGAAAAAGAGGAGCTTGATCCTTATTTTATAGCCCTGAGCTCGAGTCCTGAGTATCACAATAATTCGGTAAAAGCCTGGTTCAGGTATACTACGAATTACGATAAGGCCCTCATCAAATTTGTACGTTTTGCCAAACAGGATCTTATTGAGCATTTTAACGAGTTCTTTCCACCGGTCATTCTCTCCGAAGATGATTATATCGAGAAACTGGGAGCTTTTAATGCCAATGAAACCGGTCTGACCGTTGCCCCCAATCATAACCTCGAAGAATCGCACCGCCATCTCTCTCCCTATATGGCGATCTACCCGCTAGGCCTTCTCGATGTTGACAAAGCAGCAGATAAAAAGATTATTGAGTCCTCTCTTCGTCATATCGAAAAACTCAGCACCCGTGAATGGTGCGGCTATTCCTTCAGCTGGATGGCCTGTATGTATGCCCGTTGCCGCGAAGCCGACAGTGCCGTGAGTATGCTGCAGAAGTTTGCCTCCAATTTTGTTTCCACCAACAGTTTCCATCTCAACGGGGATCAGAAGGGCGGTCAATATTCTAACTTAACTTACCGTCCTTTTACCCTGGAAGGAAATTTTGCCTTTGCCCAGGGGGTACAGGAACTTTTGTTGCAAACCAGGGAAGGAGTTATAGAAGTATTTCCCGCTGTACCGGAAAGCTGGAAGGATGTATCTTTCCATACGCTTCGTGCAGAAGGGGCCTTCCTGGTATCCGCTGTAAAAGAAAATGGAGTGGTGAAGGAAGTAGTAGTGAAAGCTGAGACGGGAGGCACCTGTTTGTTGCGTTTGCCTTTTAAGAACTGGACGATTACCGGAATTGACAGGAGTAAGGTGAAGGTGAGGGATGGGGTGGTGATGGTGCCGATGGGGAAGGGGCAATCCGTTAGAATGAGTAATGAATAATGAATAATGAGTAATGAGTAGCTCGGGAAGATACTTTACAGCTTTGATACAGTTACTAATCAGTAATGACTTTTCCCGAGCTACTCATTACTCATTACTGATTACTCATTCAAATGAAATTACAATAACAAACAAATTCAACCATATGCGCATCCTCAAACCTCTTTCCCTCCTCTTCTCTTTTGCCCTCTTAGCCAATTGTATTCATGCCCAACCAAAACCAAGTAGCCCACAACTCGCCTGGCACAACATGGAATACTATTTCTTCTTCCATTTCGGACCAAACACATTTACCGATCTGGAGTGGGGGCATGGGACGGAACCGGCGGATATGTTTAATCCTACGGAACTGGATTGCCGGCAATGGGTGCGTACGGCCAAAGCCGCCGGAGCGAAGGGTGTGATAATTACCGCCAAACACCATGATGGATTTTGTCTCTGGCCCAGTAAGTACTCCACGCATACCGTTCGTGAAAGTAAGTGGAAGGATGGGAAAGGAGATGTACTGAAAGAACTCTCCGCCGCCTGTAAAGAGTACGGATTGAAATTCGGGGTGTATCTCTCTCCCTGGGACCGCAATCATCCGGATTATGGCACCGACAAATACAACGAGGTATATGTGAACACGATGAAAGAGCTCTTTTCCAATTATGGTCCTATCTGGGAATTCTGGTGGGATGGTGCCAATGGCGAGGGGCCGAATGGCAAGATGCAGGTCTACGACTGGGCCCTTTTCAAAAAAACGATAAAAGAACTTTCTCCCAATACCGTCGTGTTCAGTGATATCGGTCCGCATATCCGTTGGGTCGGTAATGAAAGCGGTATTGCGGGTACCACCAACTGGAATACACTCGATACCGCTGGCTTTACACCTGGCAAGGGATCTCCTTCACGTGATACACTCACCGCCGGCAACAAATACGGTAAAGTCTGGATACCGGCTGAATGTGATGTGAGTATCCGTCCGGGATGGTTCTACCATGAGGCGGAAGACAGCAAAGTAAGAACACCGGAAAATTTATTCGATCTCTGGCTGAAGAGTGTGGGAAGAGGATCGAATCTCTTACTCAATATTCCACCGGACCGGAGAGGGAAGATTCATCCCAATGATTCGTTGGCATTAGTTGGCTTCAGCAATCTGCGTGACCGGGCTTTTAAAAATGATTTATTAAGCGGGCGAAAATTGTATTATAAAATCGACAACCGGGGTAATGGAAGGGCTGATGGCAGTGTTTTTATTCCTAAAGACAAGAAAAGTGAATTTAATAAAGTTCCGGTACTTAAGAATGAGCAAATGATTTCGTTTTCAAAACCGCAAAATATTAATTGTATAGTTTTAAATGAAAGGATAGCAAACGGGCAGACGATTACGGGTTTTAGAATTGTGTTTATTAATGGAGATGACCGATCAGAAATTACAGGAACTACAATCGGACATAAAAGAATACTTTCTTTTCCTGTAACTACGGCCAAAAGCATTGAGATATACTTAACGGATATGCAGAACAGGGATAATTTGAAGACTGTAAGTGCATATTTAATTGATGAATCATTGATAGAAAAACAGTAACATGAAAAAAAACCTGCTTGCCATTTGCCTGTTGATGAACACGCTTGCACAGGCTCAACCCTACACCCCCGACTGGGAGAGCCTCGACAAACGCCCCGTGCCCAACTGGTTTAGCAACGATAAGTTCGGCATCTTCATCCACTGGGGGATGTATGCGGTGCCGGGTTATACCGCCAAGGGCAATTATTCCGAATGGTATCAGCAGTACTTGCAGGGGCGGAAAGACAGCGCTGTACTGAAATACCACCAGGCGAAGTTTGGCGACCGGAATTATTATGACCTGGCAAGGGATTTCAAAGCAGAACTGTTCAACCCCGACGAGTGGGC
>CAUJFR010000331.1 GCA_963169885.1 Bacteroidota bacterium | reverse complement strand
AATTCCGCTGGTCATTAAAACCGTCAAAGGATAGGCCGATATGATCGTGTTGACGGGTCTTGAAATCCCTTTTGAAATCAGTGGCACGGATAGACTTTTTACCGACTGAGTCACGGCAGAAAACACCAAAATAAAGATATTGGAGGTTATACAACACTTTCACGGTTGTGGCAAAATTGGGTGTTTGTCCCTGAAGAGGTTCGATCTGGGTAAACCCGGGGGAGGAGCCTGCTGATTTCCAGTCATCCTCATCCAGTTTACCATCGAGTTTAATGGCATGCCGGATGGGATACGCCTTTAATTCCCTTTGGGAAGAATCGGGACGAAATACAGAGGCATCCTGAGCGGATAGCCTGAACGCATAAAAAATACCGATGAATAGTAAGCAGTACCTGGTACTCATAAAGGGTACAAGATATGCAAAATGACTTGCAGGGGAGCAACCGTATATCCCAAAATTCCCGTTTTTTTTCCGGCAAAAGCAGGGGCTGATCACCGGTCAAAATCAAAAAGGGCATCCCGGTTGGGTTGCCCTTTTTGCGTGTTCGTCTTGAAGCAATTTTGTTTCTGTGCCTCATGCGGCCATTGGTACATTGGGAAAGCTGAATGCGATAACAGTCTGGTTTTTCTGGTGGCGGGTAATGCCCACATAACCACCTATTTTTTTAGCCTCAACCCTGACCAGTTCAGATATCACATTTTTCACACCATTGTCCGCTTCATGGTTGTCGTATATATGGATCAGCAATACCTGGCTGTATGCTTTTGCCGAGATCCGGATACAACTGCTATTGGTTTCATTGAGTACGTTCTGCAGGAGCGAATCGAGTACATTCGTGACCACGCTCCGATCGGCCATCAGTGGTACGTTGCGCTGGATTTCATTGATGAAAAAGCTTTTCTTTCTCACCACGCTTTCCAGTTTTACATTAATCAATGCATGTACCAATCGTTCCAGCGTAATGGTTGGTCCCGGACTGTTGTTGCTCATAAGCGCTGTTGCCATGCTGTTTTTTTTAAAGTGCGGATTGGATTCCATCTGGGTACGGATTAACTGATTTTCATGGATCGGATTCACAAGTGGTTTTTCAACAGGTCGGATGTAAAACGGGTTTTTCACGGACAATAATTTTTCACAGGTACAGTCAGAGTCTTGGTTTCGTCGGATACGGTTTTTTCAACGGATGCGGATTGGCCGGCTTTTCATTTTTTCCGCTCTGTGAGGCAGCGGGGATATTGTCTTAATTGCTGATACAAAGTAACACCAGGAAGAAGTTTTACGAAGTAGAATATTCAATGAATTACTGGTAGTACTTCAACTACCGTTCCGTAAAATACCTTTACATAAATTAAGTGCTTCCATGTATTCATGACTGCGTTATGGTTGCGAGTCATTTCGTATAATGAGCTGAATCATTGGCAGGTAAGAATTGTGGACGGCGGAGAATAAAAAAGCCGCCCCGGGTGGCAGGCGGTTTTATTATTCTTTTTAAAAATAATCAGGAGTCGTACTGCAAGCAGTTTGCTTTACGGATACAACAGGTATTTTTTCCGCATTGTTTTGTATGCACTCAGACCAGGTTCCCAACTGGCACGGATTTCTTTTTCGGATTTTCCTTCCATGATCTGCTGACGGAATAATGCGTGGCCAGTAAGTTTTTCAATGACCCCCATTTCCTTACTTAGTTTGTTGTCGAAAAACTGTTCCTTATTCGGCGAGGCTTTATATAGCTCAATCATCCATTGGAGGTTGATTTGTTTTGTTTTTCTTAATTCGGCCACATCATAATTGCGCAGGTCCAGGCCATAACAAAGCTGGTTCATGAATAAGGGTGTCTCCGACATACCTTTAATGCCGGTGGGGGTAAAACTGAATTCGTATTTTCCTTTCAATGCCGGACTGCCGATGATAGTGAAGGGGAAGTAGGTGCCCCGGCCATGATTCAGGAATGTGCCTTCAAAAAGACAAGTGGATGGATAGAGTAAAATGGATTGCTGGGTATTCAGATTCGGGGAAGGTTTTACCGGCAGGGTATAGGGCATGTCATGTGTATAATTGGCAACCGGGATGATGGTGACCGGACATTTGACTTTATTGGACAGCCAGCCTTCCCCATTGACCATTTGTGCAAATTCACCAACGGTCAGACCGTGGGCGATAGGGATCGGGAACATGCCAATGCCTGATTTGAATTTCATATCCAGCACGGGGCCATCTACGAAGTATCCGTTCGGATTAGGCCGGTCAAGGATCAGCATTTCTTTTCCGTTTTCATGACAGGCATCCATCAGCCGGGCGAGCGCATTGATATTGGTATAAAAGCGGCATCCCACATCCTGCAGATCATATAAAAGAATGTCTACATCAGCGAGGTCCTGTTTGGACGGTTTATTTTTTGCACCATACAAAGAGATTACCGGTATACCGGTAATCGGGTCTGTTTCATCGGCCACATGCACGCCGGCACTGGCATTTCCCCGAAAGCCATGTTCGGGCCCAAAAACTTTAACAATATTCACCCCGCGTTTCTGCAGACTATCCACCAGGTGGGTGTTACCGATTACGGTTGTAGGGTTGGCCATAATGGCCACCCGCTTTCCGTTGAGCAACGGTAAATATTTTTCAGTCTGGTCAGCGCCAGTGAGTATCCTGGTTTCTTTTTCTGATTGCACTTGCCGGGGACTTCCGCAAAAATGAAGAAAGAAGGTAAGGAATACGATGGGGATCAGTTTCATGTTAGTGAATTGAACCTTAAAAATAAGGAATATTCAATCCTGACTGTTGAGGCTGACAGGTTGCAAAAAAAGAAATACGTATTAGACTCATCTGATATATATGAAAATGCAGGGCTTACTTCCAATCGATGTAAGCCCTGTTTTATCAGAAGCTGTTATCATCGGCGCTGGGGCCATAACTACCCGGCAGTGGTATATTTAACAGCCGCAGGTAAACCCCGAGTTGTGCCCGGTGATGTACGATCTGGCAAAAGCAATGCCGCACATTATCAAGCCTGGATTCGGCACTGTGAATGGTATCCCCGCTCCGCATGGTCCAGGTTTCGTTAATCAGTTTTTCATCTGTCACTGCAGCTAATGCACTCTTTCCTTCCTCCAGCGATTTTTCGAAATGGGTCATCAGCTCCTGCTGATTATTAATGGCAGCAGGCTTGTATTCCATTTTCAAAAAATCCATTTCATCCGTGTTCAGGATCAGGGGAATCCACCCGGTAATTTCAGCTACATGGGTGGCCAGTTGCCGGATACTCATACTTTTTTCGTGGGGCTTCCAGTCGTAATTCCCGTCCGGAACCCGTTCCAGAATTTTACGGGTGGTACGGGCTTCATTTTCCATTTCTTTCAATAAGGAGGCAGTAAATGTCATGTTGTTTGATTTTAGAACACAAAGCATACATGCTCCACTGACAACCCTATGGCAGCCTGGAAAAATTAATAATTCACGGGTAATTGTTTCATGTACTCATTGAGCTCCATATGCTTCTTTTTGCGGAAAGGCAGACCAGTGTCGGT
>CAUJFR010000330.1 GCA_963169885.1 Bacteroidota bacterium | reverse complement strand
GCGGATCGGTGACCCACAGATCCATATCACTGTTATCGGCATTCCAACTGATCACAATACGTACATCCACCGGCATGGCAAATACCAGTCGCGGATCGATACCAGACAAGTCTACACGACCCGGATGCGCACTGATGATGGCATTCATTTCACTGAGAGTAATGGATTTTACATCCGTGAAACGGCCATCCCAGGTACCCAGCACCAGCTTATACATCAGTTGAACGGCTTCATTATAGGCCCCGGTTTCATTTAATGCAAGGGCCAGGTCACGGTACGACTGCGGTTCTTCTTCCCGCATCTTTAATATATCGCGGTAGGTTTCAACCGCCAGTTCTTTCTCACCGGCTTCCATCAACTGATTCGCCAGCATCCGCATCAGCGATGCTTCTTCCAGTTTCATTTCCGCCACATTGCTAATTACCTGTATGGCAAAGCTGTTCTCGTTTTTCTGAAAAAGGAAACGGGCTATATCAATATAAAAAGAGGGTTGATCTGCATATTGTTTCTTCAGTTCGATGTATTTTTTCTGATAGTTCCCGGAAGCCGTCTTTTCCATTTCTTTTAAATAGGGGACATCCGGTTTCCATTCTTTCAATTCAATGGAAGATTTATTCTTTTCTGCAATAGACAACATCTTTTCCTCTATTCCATCTGCTTCAGCTTTTTCCTTATCATTTACTTCCATGAGCCGGATAGCACTGCTTTGCAATTGCTCCTGTGCAGGTGGGGGAAGTGACACTTTACTATCCTCCTGGATGGTGCTGTATGTAAAACTTTGCGAACTGACAGACACTGAATCTATGGCTATCAATCCATTCAATAAAGCCCCCCTGCTTTCAAGAATGGCACTCCCAGTCCCGGTAGCCGAATCCGACAATACTTTCTTATTTTCTGCCGATTGATGGTCACGGGTCCACCAGTCTTTCAGTTCCTCAATGGCACCCAGGGCGGATTGCAGTGCATAGTCTTTATCACTGGCCTCCCGTTGCTTTTTGTCTTTTAATAACACATAATATTCTTTCTGTAATTCCACCGGTGGCAGGATCTCCTGTTCCACATAATCCTCTACCCTATCCAGTACAATCAGCGATGTATTTTGTGTCACCACAGAAAATTCCTTACCCAGGCTGGTAATTGCATTCTTGTTCTTGTCAAACTGCAGCTCTAGTTCACTGATCCGCATTGTGGCCCAGATCCGTTTTACCTGGTCGTATTCCGTAGTATCGGTTTGCCGCAGGGTGAATGTCTTTGTCTGTGTAATAGTAGTCCCATACCCCAGTGAAACTTTTACTTCCGACTCCGGTACATTCAGTATACCGGCAAATGAAAGTCCGCGGGTCACTACAGCGGGTACGGGTAATGTCAGTTCGTCAATGTCCGCCGGGTCATAGTCCACGCTTACCACCTGCAACTGATCTTCGAGTAATGTACGAAGCGCTTCATCCGATGTGGTACTGCTGAGGTCGATCCATTTGCCTTTTGACTGTTGGGCGATATATTTCAAATGGGCAAAGTCAGCGGAAGGAGAGGTATTGATCGTGGTTATGGGCATATCGGAAAAATCAATCTCTTTCTCCCCGAAACTGGCGAGTCCGTCGGTAAACAACAGGGCCTGATCAAAATTATACCGGTGCATAGCAAGGGCACCAAAGCGGGTGCCGCCATCATAGACCAGTTTGTCAATGGCCTCTATTAAAGCCTCACAGTTGCCATCCCGTACATCATATACCTGTGGTTGTCCTGCTGTAACATGAAAAGGCACCAGGCTGACCTTCGGATTTCCCAATGCACGGAGATAGGATTTCAGCAATTCCTTCTCTTTGGACTTATCTCTTTTTGCAGCTGAAGCGGATACATCCCAGAAAATACCCAGCTGCTGATCAAGGGTCCGTTCCTTTCCTTTTCCTTCCATAAACTGATTGAGGTAGAAATAAGTCCGCCCTTTGTATTGCTCCGCGAGATAAATAGTCTCATTGTTATCCGTTCTCGGTACAGTAAATCGGATTGTCTGACTGGCGGTATAATTTTTCTGACTGTATTCAGCCACCCAGGCTTCCTTCCATTTTTTAAAACTGAAATTTGATAAGGGACTGTTTTCGATTTCCGGACGGGCTGTACTTTTATAGACCACGGTCTTTAGTGAAAAATCAGCTATGGGCTCAGTGGTGTATAAAGGTAACTGATACAACTGACTAAATTCTTCCTGTGGCAGCACCTGCTCCACTGCAATCAGGATATGACGACTCCCTTTGGCCGGTAAAGGATAAATGCGGGTGCGGAAATTATTCCCCACTGTTTTTTCCACCAGACCCGGATCGATCTGCCGGCGGATCGTATTCTCAAATGCCTGACGGGCCTTGGCTTTCTCGGCTACTACTCCTTCACGGAGTTTGCCATCTATATCGAGGGCATACCGCACTATATGTTGCCCATCAGCCAGGGGAAACTCAAATTCACCCTCGAGGATCCGGTTGTTAGGATTAAAAAATACAATATCAAAAGTGGTAGTGGCAATATTGGCAGCCACATGCACATCAATATGCAGACTGCTTATTTTCACCGCCGAGGCCGTTGTATCGTTCAGGATGCGTAATGCGGGAATGGCCGAGGGCATGGGCTCGTGTTGCTGGGCTTTCTTTACCTGGGCGCAGGAGAATAATAAACAGATCCCCAGCAGGAGAACGGCATGTTTTGACATAAAAACCGGTTTGGTTCAGGAGTGAGATGAACGAAACCGGGAGATTACATACTTTTTGTTGGTGTTATTGTTGGCCACCCTTCGACACGCCTGCCTGTCCGGTAGGCAGGCTCAGGGTGACAACGGGTTACTCTTGTCATGCTGAGCTTGCCGAAGCATGAGCAAAAAACCGTTCCTTAGCAAGGGCTGTTGACTACTAACTACCAACTACTATCTACTAACTTCCTATTTGTTGGTGATAACACCAACAAAGTTCAACTGTTCTCACATAGTACTTTCAAGCTCTCCAGTCCCTGCACAAACTGCTTATTCAGCTGACCACTGATCATCGGGCCCATAAGGCGGCCAATGGGAAAGGGTAATTCGCCGCTGTTTTGCCAGGTGACCTTGGTCTCGTTTCCATCGCCCCAGGATTCAAAGAGCCAGTTATCGCTGGCCTTGCTGTTCATGGGTTTGATAAACTGCAGATCAAAATGAATATGCTTTGCATCCATACTCAGCAGGGT
>CAUJFR010000329.1 GCA_963169885.1 Bacteroidota bacterium | reverse complement strand
CTCCAATCCCGTTGAATGACTCATGGCCATTTTATGAGCCCTGTACCTATTACAATTTGGAACTATGAAGGCGGGAAGGATCCTGATTCTTATTATTGGCTTACTCTCATTCTCACGGGTTACGGCACAGTTAGGTTGTGTTACCACGGAACATACCCGGTTACAGGTCATCAATGATCCTTTGCAGGCCAATGCAATACAACAAGCTGAAACTTTTATCCGGCAGGTATTAGCGTCACCAAACACTGCGCGACTTGAAAACGGGATCATCCGGATACCGGTCGTAATACATAATCTTTATCATACCACGGACCAGAAAATCACAGACGAACAAGCTGTGGCACAACTTGAACTGCTGAATAAGGCGTTCCGCCGTCAGAATGCGGATACGGTTAAAACACCTGCTGTTTTTAAATCAGTAGCCGCCGATTGTGAGATTGAATTTCACCTGGCCACTTCGGATCCATTACGTCGTGCCACCACCGGTATTATCCGCAAATACACTCCCGTCAGCACCTGGATCATGGACGATAAGATGAAGTCATCTGCCGCAATGGGAGCTGATCCCTGGGACAGCCGGTTGTACCTGAATATCTGGGTTTGTCCGATGGAAAAATTTGCCGGTTACTCTTCCATGCCCGGATCTGATGCAAAGCTTGATGGAATCGTCATTGGGTTATCGGCTTTTGGTGCCGGTCAGAAGACACTGATCCATGAAGCCGGACACTGGATGGGATTGAAGCATATCTGGGGTGATGAGTACTGCGGGGATGATGGGGTAGAGGATACGCCTAAACAGGCTTCATATACGGTAGGTTGTCCAACTACCACCCGCGTTACCTGTGGAAACGGGCCTCTCGGGGATATGTATAACAATTACATGGATTTCACCAATGATGGCTGTATGAACCTGTTCACCAAAGGACAAAAAGCCCGGATGCAGGCCGTTTTTGCGCCGGGTGCTGCCAGGAACAGTTTACTTTCTTCAGCAGGGTTGGATAAGCCGCTAATCTATGAGTCCCCTTTACCGGAAGAAGATCCCCGCTGGTTGCAGGTGAAAATGTACCCGAATCCCGTCACCACGACTTTATACATCGACTTTTCATATGATGTGCGTTGGCTTGGGAAAACTATTTTTATTTCCAATTTGGTTGGACAAAGTGTTAATAATGTGACAATTAGCGCTAAAATACAAGCTATTGATGTGACAAATTTTAAACCTGGTATTTATTTCCTTGCAGCAAAAAATGATCAGGGTGTGTCTATGAAATTGAAGTTTATCAAACTGTAAAGTCGCAACCAGAATACATACTAACGCAAAGGCCGCCCTCAGGCGGTCTTTTTTTGTGCCCTTAAGTCAGACCATGAGCTACTATACAAAAAAAGAGGCTGCCCATTTTCATGAAACAGCCCTTTAGAAAGTATTTGAGTTTTTAATTCTTGTGTTTTTTTGACGATTGATCCTTGTTATTTATTTGGATCTTGGCATCTTGTTTCTTGGATCTTCTAAATATGAATAGCTTCCCCATAAGCCACTTCTATAGCATCCTTGATGCTTTCGCTGATAGTCGGGTGGGGGTGAATCGCATTCAGCACTTCATGATAAGTGGTTTCCAGTTTCCGGGCCGTCACTGTTTCCGCGATCAGTTCAGTTACATTATAACCAATCATGTGTGTGCCCAGCCATTCGCCGTATTTGGCATCGAAGATTACTTTTACAAAACCTTCTGTATGTCCGGCTGCAGAGGCTTTACCACTTGCACTCAGCGGGAATTTGCCCACTTTGATTTCGTAACCGGCGTCCTTCGCCTGTTTTTCAGTATAGCCAACTGAAGCGATTTCCGGTACACAATAAGTACAGCCGGGAATATTATTATAGTCGATGGCTTCCGGAAGATGGTTGTACTTTTTCTCATTATAGGCAATCGCTTCCACGCATACAATTCCTTCCTTGCTGGCCACGTGCGCCAGGGCCTGACCGGGAGAGCAATCGCCGATTGCATAAATACCGGGGATATTGGTCTGACTGTATTTGTCCACGAGTATCCGTCCTTTTTCAGTCTTAATACCCAGGGCTTCCAGTCCGATCCCTTCGATATTGGCGGCCACACCCACCGCACTCAGTAATACGTCTGCTTCCAGCACTACTTCACCAGTGGCTGTTTTAACCTTTGCCTTTACGCCGGCACCGGAAGTATCCACGGAAGTGACCTCGCTGTTGGTCATTATGTCAATACCGTTCTTTTTGTATTGTTTTTCGAGTTCTTTAGAAATATCCTCGTCTTCTACCGGAACAATGCGGGGGAGGAATTCAACGATGGTCACTTTAGTGCCCATACTGTTGTAGAAATAGGCGAATTCCACTCCGATCGCGCCACTACCCACTACGATCATGGATTTGGGCATTTCCGGCAGTACCATCGCCTCGCGGTAACCGATGATCTTTTTGCCATCGATGGGCATGGTGGGGAGCTGACGGCTTCTGCCACCGGTTGCCAGAATGATATGTTTGGCTTCCACGACCTGTGTTTTACCATCTTTGTCGGTTACTTCCAGTTTTCCTTTGGCAATCAGTTTTCCGAAGCCCATGATCACATCGATCTTGTTCTTTTTCATCAGGAACTGGACGCCTTTGCTCATTTTATCGGCTACGCCACGACTTCTTTTCACCACGGCTCCGAAATCGGGTGCGCCGGTGGCTTCAATGCCGAAATCTTTGGCATGTTTGATATATTCATTCACCTGGGCGCTTTTCAGCAGGGCCTTGGTGGGGATACAGCCCCAGTTCAGGCAAATACCGCCCAGACTTTCTTTTTCAATCACTGCTGTTTTAAAACCTAATTGGGAAGCCCGGATTGCTGCCACATATCCGCCGGGTCCGCTACCGAGAACGACTACATCGTATGCCATGTTTGAGGTAATTAGTTGATAAGTAAATGGGTTACTCAATAATGAGAGGCGAAGTTATCCGAAATGCCCCAATTCGCAAAGGGTCGTTAAACGGGAAGGCTGGTAAGGGCAGGATGGGTTGAGTTTCAGCAAAACGGGAAAAGGGGGTAAATTTGGGTCTGAAAACCTGCCAGAAGGGTTTTTTCCCCCTGTGTTAAGAAATTTGCCAAAAAAAGAAGGAAATACGGATAGTAATTACCTGATTTTCCCTACCTTTGCCGTCCCAAAAATTGTATCAATCATGGCAAGAGTATGTCAGGTTACAGGTAAAACACCCATCGGAGGCAACAAGGTTTCGCACTCCAATATCAAGACGAAACGTCGTTTTCTGCCCAACCTGCAGAAAAAGAAGTTCTACCTGGCTGAAGAGGATAAATGGATCGTGCTGAAACTGTCTACGGAAGCTATCCGTACCATTAACAAGAATGGTCTGTACAGTGTGGTAAAGCAACTGAGAGCGAAAGGCGAAAAAATCTAACTTTTTAAAGTTTAATAATCATGGCAAAGAAAGGCAACCGTGTACAGGTAATTCTGGAATGCACTGAGCACAAAACCAGTGGAAAGCCCGGAACCAGCCGTTATATCACGGTAAAAAACAAGAAGAACAACCCCGAGCGTCTGGAGTTGAAAAAATTCAACCCCATTCTGAAAAAGGTAACTGTTCACAAGGAAATCAAGTAATCAGTTGAAAAGTTGACAGGTTGAAAAGGCCTTGTAAACTTATTAACTTATAAACATATCAACTTAACAACATGGCAAAAGCAGCAAAAACGGCGATCAAGAAAGACCCTAAACAAGCCGCAGAAGCAAAGAACTATACGAAAGTGATCAAGGCTGTCCGCAGTCCGAAGTCTGGTGCCTATACCTTCAAAGAGCAGATGGTGCACAAAGACAAGGTGAAGGATTTCCTGGCCCAAAAGTAATTCCGGGTTCGCCTGACTATCTTAAAAGCTATTCGTTACCACGAATGGCTTTTGTTGTTTATGCTTTGGCAGCTTGAAGGTTTATGGAGTTGGAAAGGAGTAAAAGGTTGAGAGAATAGTTTAGATGTTTAGAGAGACTTAGAGGAGATAGAGGCGGGGAGAAGGGTTTAATGGTTTATATGTTTAGCGGTTTATCGGGAGATTTGCATTGTATTCCACCCCGTTAGGGGTGGCCTGTTATTAGAAAGAAGATTTCCCAATGAGCCCTCAGAGCCCTGTAGGGGCGACATGTTAAGTTTAAAACGGTTGGAAGGAGTAGAAGATTGAAAGGAGAGTTTATACGGTCTGAAAGGAGTTAGCGTTTGAAAGATAGGTTTAGAAGGTTTAGATTATCTTTCTTAGAATGGGCTGTTTACTGTCATCTGACATTTGGCAACTGACATCTGTTTCATCAGGACAAAATATTTATAACCATGGGATTTTTTAATAAACTATTTGGCAAGAAGGAAAAGGAAAGCCTGGACGAAGGGTTGAAAAAAACCAAAGAAGGTTTTCTGGCCCGGATTACCAAAGCCATTGCCGGTAAGAGCACAGTGGATGAAGAAGTACTCGATAACCTCGAAGAAGCCTTGGTGAGTGCCGATGTGGGAATTGAAACCACGGTACGGATCATTGAGCGCATTGAGAAGCGGGTGTCGAAGGATAAATACATGAATTCCGGAGAGCTGAATAAAATGCTGCAGGAAGAAATTGAAGCATTACTGATCAGCGCA
Organism: Bacteroidota bacterium; assembly: GCA_963169885.1. Classification (GTDB taxonomy): domain Bacteria; phylum Bacteroidota; class Bacteroidia; order Chitinophagales; family Chitinophagaceae; genus JJ008. The sequence continues at coordinate 512 of CAUJFR010000329.1, read as the reverse complement.
CCTGAATCTAATAGTTATGCGTTTGATTCGGATCTTCCTAAAAAGCCCTATATCATTTTGGTGGTAGGGGTAAATGGGGTGGGTAAAACCACTACCATTGGTAAACTGGCCTATAATTTTAAGAAAGCTGGTAAAGAAGTGTTGCTGGGAGCAGCAGATACTTTCCGGGCCGCCGCTGTTGACCAGCTGACCATCTGGAGTGAAAGAGTGGGTGTGCCTATTGTAAAACAGGCCATGGGCAGTGACCCGGCAGCCGTGGCATTTGATACCGTGCAAAGTGCCGTATCCCGGCAATCCGAAGTCGTGCTGATTGATACAGCAGGGAGGCTACATAACAAAGCTCACCTGATGGAGGAACTGAGCAAGATCAAACGCGTGATTCAGAAAACGATTCCCGATGCGCCACACGAAGTACTGTTGGTGCTGGATGGCTCTACCGGACAGAATGCTTTAGAGCAGGCCAAACATTTTACAGCAGCTACCGATGTAACGGCACTTGCTATCACCAAGCT
>CAUJFR010000328.1 GCA_963169885.1 Bacteroidota bacterium | reverse complement strand
TGTGGTATTGGCGGCTTTGTCGGTTTGTTTTAAGGCCGCCAGGAAATCACCGGTAGTACCTGTTACTTCCCGATCCGTATACCGGCTTGCCCAGGTATTAAGGGCGGATCCGTTTTGTTTAAAGATGGCCCAGAATAAAATCACGACGGCAAAAATGGCGAGCATAGCACCGATGGCCGGACGTTCATCCTTACTGCTGCGTAATAATAATGCGGTATAAAAAACACAGACAGGGATACAGGCAAAAATGAAGGCATCGGTGGAATTTGAATCGAAAATATAGCCATTTGTGCCTTTGATAAACCAGCCGATCACCCCAAATAAAATCGACGGGAGGATCACTAGCGCCAGAATTTTTCCGAGTGGCATATCGCCCGGCTTCAGGGGTTTGCGTACATCGTAGGCTTTATAATGACGGGTACCCGCAATAAAGGTGATCACGCCGATAAACATACCGACGCCTGCTGCGGCAAATGCAGCACCCCAGCCGATCATGGTATAAAGGGCAGCTCCAAAAAAATTGCAGATAAAGGCGCCCACATTTATACCCATATAGAAGATATTATAGCCTTCGTCTTTCTGGTGTATGTGTTCAGGTGTGGAATATACATTTCCCAGCAGCGTGGAAATATTGGGTTTAAAAAATCCGTTGCCGATAATCACGAGGGCCATGGATACATAAAGCATGGTGATATTATGAATGCCCATGGTGCAATAACCGACACCCATTAGTAAACCGCCCATAATGATGGAGCGGCGGTAACCGAGGTAACGGTCCGCAATTAATCCGCCCAGGAAGGGGGTAAAAAACACCAGGGCGATAAAGGTACCATACAGGCTGGCTGAATCCTTTTCATCCATATTGAAACCGTCCGCGGCATCTTTCAGGTAGAGGGTGAAGATGCCGATCATCAGGTAATAGCCAAAGCGTTCCCACATTTCAGAAAAGAAAAGAAAGGGCAGGGCTTTCGGGTGTTTTTTCCACATAACAATTTCGTTTGATATGGAAAGATAATAAAGGAAAGCATAGGGAAAACAAAAAAGGCAGCAACCTGGGAGGGTGCTGCCTTTTTTGTTAAGAAGCCGGACCTGTTAGTCGGCTCCTGTTTTATCTTTTACAATCTGATTGAGTGATTTGATTCTGGAATAAATCAGGATACCTCCAATAAACCCACCGGCAACCAGGATCAGGAAAAATATTTTTTTATCAGTAAAGTCATCCCAGAAACTGGTCATAACCCCGGCCACTTTACCACCAATGGAAGTAGAAAGGAACCAACCTCCCATCAATAAGGAAGTGAGCCTGGCCGGAGCCAGTTTGGAGACCAGTGAAAGCCCCATCGGACTCAGGAAGATTTCACTGATGGTAAAGACAAAATAAGTACCCCATAACCACAGGGGGGATGCTTTATGTCCATAAATAGAGGGGACAGACATGATCGCAAACACCATTACAAGTGCGGAAAGTCCGGATATAAACAGGGCCATCCCGAATTTGGACATGGTTGTGGGTTCCTTGCCTTTACTTCGAAGAAAGCTAAAGAAAGGAACGAAAAACAAGGTCAGCAATACTATAAAGAGCGGATTAATTGACTGGAATAATTCTGTGTTGGTGAGTTTGACATCTTTGCCTTGCGGCCAGTCTTCTTTGGGAACATTCACAAAATAGGGGTCAGGACCTAAGGCCTGTACTATATTTCCACTGTCATCTTTTACTCCCCGCATGTATTCATCCAGTTTATTGGTCATGCGCGGTGTATCTGTTACTTGCTGCAGTGGGAAGATGGCTCCGGTGATTCTGGCAGTTGATGGAGAAGCTACCCGATCTGTATGTTTTTCAGCCCAAAGCGTTAAACCGGTTGCATTCTGATTGTAAATAGTCCAGAAGGCTATGGCGATAGCAAAGACAAATAAAAGGGCGCCGATGCTCTTCTTTTCCTGGCCTTTTGCCCTGACCCATAACGAAACATAGAAGGCAATTACGGGCAAACAAGCAAAAATGAACGCATCATTGGCTTGCGTTCCCATTATTGGTGCACCAAATATTTCTGTCGGAAGAATCCATCCTATTACTGCTGCAATTATAGCTGGAAGGAAAACGGTCATAAAAATACTGGACAGTGGCATATCTTCAGCCTGTATCGGTTTTTTGACATTTGCCTTTTTAATGTCTTCGTCATTTACAAATCCGGCAAGGATAACCATTCCTATGATCAGTCCAACACCCGCGGCACCAAACGCATAACCCCATCCATATGCATTTCGGAGCCATGCAGCTACGAAATTGCAGACAAAGGCGCCGATATTAATACCCATGTAGAATATATTATAGGCATTGTCTTTAAGCGGCTTCAGGTCTTCCCGGTTGTAAATATTTCCTAACAGGGTGGAGATATTAGGTTTGAAGAAGCCATTTCCGATAATGATCAGGGATAATGAAATAAACATGGCGGTATCTCCGGGTAAAGAAAGTCCGAGATAACCGGCGGCCATCAATGAACCTCCGAGAAAAATGGATTTAATATAACCCAGGTAGCGGTCGGCAATCAACCCACCGATAAAAGGAGTCAGGTAAACAAGTGCAATAAAACTACCCACGATGTCGGCCCCGATCTTTCCGGTAAATCCTTTTCCCCCGGTTGTACTGTCGGTCATGTAAATCAGGAGAATCCCTACCATCAGGTAGTAGGCAAATCGTTCCCACATTTCTGTAAAAAAGAGTACAAATAGCGCTTTGGGGTGTTTACCCGCTTTTACTGATTGATTCATACAGTAGTTTTTAGTTTGTAAATCAGAGTCGCGTAACCTTAGCAATCCCCAAAATACAGAAATTTAACCACCCCCAAATTTTTTCAGTTTATCTTTAAGCGCTGTACCTCATATTTGCAAATACTTAGAAACCAACCGACCGAATGCGCATTCTATTATTAGGCTCTGGTGGCAGGGAAAATGCCCTGGCCTGGAAACTGGCCCAAAGCCCCCGTTGTGAAGCTCTGTTTATCGCCCCTGGTAATGCAGGAACTACCCGTTTTGGAACAAACCTGGATATTTCCCTGACAGATTTTGAAGGAATCCGGAAAGCCTGTATGGATGAAAAGATCGATATGGTGATTGTAGGACCCGAAGAACCCCTGGTGAAAGGAGTGACCGATTTCCTGATCAGTAGTAAATCACTGGCCGAACTGGATGTGATCGGACCCGGTAAAGCCGGCGCCCAACTGGAAGGCAGTAAGGCTTTTGCCAAAGCTTTTATGATGCGTCATAATATACCTACAGCCGCGTACCGGGAGTTCACCCTCGATAATTATACAGAAGGGGTGGAATATCTCAGAAATCATACCCTTCCTATCGTGTTAAAAGCAGATGGACTGGCTGCAGGTAAAGGCGTCGTGATCGCTGAAAACCATATAGAGGCGATCGCAGAATTTGAACTGATGATCCAACGTGCCAAATTTGGCGAAGCGGGGAAGAAAGTGGTGGTGGAACAATTCTTAAAAGGGATAGAGATATCCGTATTTGTATTGACGGACGGAAAGAATTATGTTATCCTCCCGGAAGCAAAAGACTACAAACGAGTAGGAGAAGGTGATACCGGTCCCAATACCGGTGGCATGGGAGCCGTAAGTCCGGTGCCCTTTGTGAACAAAGAACTGATGCAGAAGATTGAAGAAAAAGTGATCCGTCCTACAGTTGAAGGACTTCGTCACGAAGGACTGGAATACCGTGGGTTTATTTTCTTCGGGTTTATGATCGTGGATAATGAACCCTACATGATCGAATATAATTGCCGGATGGGTGATCCCGAAACAGAAGTAGTGATTCCCAGGTTGAAAAACGACCTGGTGGACCTGCTGGATGCCGTGGCTACCCAACAACTCGATAAAGTCACTATCGAAACCGATCCACGCACTGCCTGTACGGTGGTGGCGGTCAGTGGCGGTTATCCGGGTGATTATGCAAAAGGATATGAAATCAACGGTATTGAGAGCATCAATACTGAAGACAGTCTCCTGTTTCATATGGGTACCGGTTTGAAAGGCGGGAAAGTCGTGACCAGCGGTGGCCGTGTTTTTTGTATTACTTCTTATGGCCGTAGTATTTTTGATGCCGTGGAGATTTCCAAAGAAGAAATGCAGAAAGTTACTTTTACGGATATGAATTACCGCCAGGACATCGGTTTTGAATTTGAATAAAAAGCCCGGATTCTCCTTATTATACTATTGCCACTGATATGGAAGTGCATTACCACGATTACCTGCAGCTCGAAAAAATCCTGAATGCCCAGGCACCTGAAAGCGTAAAGCACGCATTGCCCGCGCATGATGAAATGCTGTTCATCGTGATCCACCAGGCCTACGAACTCTGGTTTAAACAACTGCACCATGAAGTGGATTCTGTTGCCGGGATTTTGCGGCAACCTGCGCTGAATGATAATTCTCCAGAATTGCAGACCATTGTTCACCGGCTCAGCCGATGTGTCACCATCCTGCGGGTGCTGGTACACCAGGTGGATATCATGGAGACCATGACCCCGATGGACTTTCTCGATTTCAGGGATATGCTGCGACCGGCCTCCGGTTTTCAGAGCTGGCAGTTCAAGGAACTCGAAGCCAAACTCGGACTTAAATTTGAACACCGCCATGGCAAGGAATATTATACATCCCAGTTAAAACAGGAACATGTATCGGTGATCAAGGAAGCCGAAGCCGCGACTTCCTTATTGCAATTAGTGAATGACTGGCTGGAGCGAATGCCTTTCCTGAAGGGAGGCGCGGATGCTGCATTCTGGGATCATTACAAGGATAGCTACCGGTCCAGTCTCGCCGAAGCAGAACGGAATAACCTCTCTGCCTTTGACCAGGTATTCGCCGACGGATCAGTGGATACCCAACGTTCTTTATCTCCCGCTGCCTGCCGGGCCGCCCTGTTTATAATGCTGTACCGCG
>CAUJFR010000327.1 GCA_963169885.1 Bacteroidota bacterium | reverse complement strand
AGGTGATTGGTGACGGCGCGGATCTTCGCGGTGGTTTCCTGGAGATCAAAGAGGGTGCGGCCACAGCTGGGACAACTGATATATTCTGTTTTTGAAATCCGGCAACGGGTGGCCTGGAGTATACTGAAAGCTGTATTATTGGTAAACTGGTAACTATTCTGAACCGGCAGGTAGGTTCTTCCCTTGGCTTGCACTGTATCCATTTTAGCAGTTCGGGTATAGCCCAGGCAGATTCCATCCCCCATACCATCCAGTAACAACGCACCTGTTTCAGCGGCAAAATGAATCAGGTGTTCATCGGGTGTTTGTGCCGGACTATCAGTTACCAGCACCACCGGGTTCAGAATTTCCCGTTGTTGTAATTCCACAAACATCCGGCGGACGGACTGCATGGCGTTTGAATTCGTGCTGCTCAGACAGAGTACCACGGCCGGATCATTGGACAGGACATCCAGGTGGGTATAATCATTTACATGGTTATCATCACTGTAACAATCAAACATCACAAAATTCAACTGATCGCTTTTTGTTTCCGCCGTTGCATATCCTGCCGCATCAAAAATCGGGTAGTACGTAGCGGGGGATGCTGCCGATGACCAGGCATCCGGGTACACGATCACTTTAACCGTACCGGGTAATTCAAAATCCAGCAACTGGTGGCCGGTAAAAAGATAATCCGCCGCTGCATCACTGATCGTCCATTTATCCGTTACCGCATTATAGGTATATCCGGCACTTTGCAGATCAGCCGGAGTGATTTTTTCTATTTTACTCAGATCAGCTACCACCACGGGCACCTGTTTGCCGCCAATATTACTGACAGCAATTGTTTCCCTTCGTTTGTATTCAAAAGGAGAATAAGTAAGTTTATCGATAGCCGGTACGACTACTCCTCCCGGCGTTTTCTGGTGCAACTGGTAACGGCTGACCAGGTCTTTGCAAACCGGTATTTCAAATTCAGGATCTTCGGTCAGGGAAACACGGATCGTATCTCCGATGCCATCTTCCAGTAAAGTACCGATGCCCACCGCACTTTTGATCCGGCCATCTTCGCCATCTCCGGCTTCCGTTACCCCGAGATGCAGCGGGTAAGCTTCGCCAAATTCATCCATCATGGTTTTGATCAGCAGCCGGTAGGCTTGTACCATTACCTGGGGATTGCTGCTCTTCATGCTCAGCACGATATTGTGATAGGCTTCGCCGCGGGCAATACGCAGGAATTCCATAGCACTTTCCACCATGCCATTTGCGGTATCCCCATATCGGCTCATAATCCGGTCACTCAGCGAACCATGATTGGTACCAATACGCATGGCGGTACCATATTCCTTACAGATTTTTACAAGAGGGGTAAACCGATCCCGGATGCGTTCGATTTCCTCCGCGTATTCCGCATCGGTATAGTCGATCTGCTCAAATTTTTTCTTGTCCACATAATTGCCCGGATTCACCCGCACTTTCTCTACGATACGGGCGGCTACTTCTGCCGCGTTGGGGGTGAAATGAATATCGGCTACCAGTGGGGTGGTATATCCTCTTTTCTTCAGTTCATTCTTGATCTGGAGCAGATTTTCGGCTTCTTTAATGGAGGGGGCGGTGATCCGGACCAGTTCCGCACCGGCTTCGATACAGCGGATGCTTTGTTCCACCGTTGCCAGGGTATCCATGGTATCGGTGGTGGTCATGGTCTGCACCCGGATCGGGTGGCCATTTCCTAAGAGGAGGTCGCCAATCCGGATTTCGCGGGTGATCAGCCGCTGGTATTGCGTAAGGGAGGCACAGTACACTTGCATAAGTGCAAAACTAACAAAGAACCCGGAGTCAGGTTCACCAATCTTTAGCCTGATTTCCACCGGATTTTGATTTCTCCTTCTGCATCCGTTGATTTAATTCCTTTTCCTTTTGTTCCAGTAGTTTCAGGCGCTGTTCGGCTTCTTTGGGGCTCATTTTAGGCTGTTGCTGCTTTTTCTGCTGTTGCTTTTTAGGATCCTTTTTTTCCTCTTTTTTCGGCGGATTTTTCTTTTTCAGCTCCAGCAGCGCTTTTTGCAGATTTTCCCGGGCTTCTTTATCATCCGGATTCAGCCGCAGGGCGTTCTTATAGGCTTCGATACTTTCTTCCAGTTTTTTTTGCTGACTGAGTACGACGCCTTTATTGTACCAGGCGCCGGCTTTAATATCCTTTTCTTTAGCGGTGTTGGCCAGTTCCGTAAACGCTTTCAGGGCTTCCTCTTGTTTTCCCAGTTGTTGAAGTGTATTGGCCAGGTTAAATTTAACCCGATTACTGGCAGGATCATCCTTCAGGGCCCGGAGATAGGCCCCTTCCGCTTTTTCAAATTGTTTTTGCCGGTAATAGTTATTTCCCTCCCGGAGGAATTGTTGCTTGTCCTGGGCCTGCAAAGCCATTACCGGTAAGCAAAAAAGGATTAATATTAATCTATTCATACGGCCAGGCTTTTTTTAGTGACCGGAATTATAAACTCCAGCAAAAGGAGGAATAACATGGCAGCGGCCAGCCAAATATAGTAGGAGGTGAATTGCATCAGACTCACATCCCCATAAGCCTTGCGTTCAATCTGCGCCAATTGTTTTTTTATGACAGCAATGGCTTCCTCACTGTTCTGTAAGCGCACATAAACCCCGTTGGTTACAGCGGCAAGTTCTTTCAGTATATCTTCATTCAGTTTAGAGACTATCACATTTCCCGACAGGTCTCGCTTGGGTTGTCCCAAACCAGGTTCTGTAATAGTAGCTCCTTCGGGTGAGCCGATACCAACGGTATTAATCATTACCCCTTTTTCTGCCAGTTCTGTTGCTGTACTGACCGCATCCGCATCATGGTCTTCTCCGTCCGTAATCAACACAACAGCTTTAAACCGCTTATCAGCCGGGTTGAAAACACCGGCACTCATTTGCAATGCATCACTGATTACGGTTCCCTGTTGAGGCACGGCATCGGTGCTTACACTGGAAACAAACATGGATGCGGCTGCATGATCCACGGTGAGTGGCAACTGGAGGTAGGCTTTCCCGGCAAAGAGTACCAGGGCAACCCGGTCATCGGGCATTTCATGGATCAGTTTACTGATAAATTGCCGGGCCCGTTCGAGACGATCGGGAGCCAGGTCAGTAGCCAGCATACTCTTACTTACATCCAGGGCAATGGCAATATCAATGCCTTTGCGGGTTTTATTCGCTGAATCACCTGGCACCCTTGGATTCATTACGGCCAGCA
>CAUJFR010000326.1 GCA_963169885.1 Bacteroidota bacterium | reverse complement strand
CATCTATTTTGCCCTTCAGGCATTGATTTTAAATGCCCAGATAGATCCAACCACCCCCTGGACCTGGATGAAGGGAGACCACGCTATTGATAATCCCGGAATATATGGCAACATAGCCGTTGCGGCCAGTACCAATAAACCTGGTGCCCGAACCTCCGCCACCACCTGGAATGACCAGTCGGGTAACCTGTGGATGTTTGGCGGAATGGGAATGAGTAACAGTGAACAGGGATACCTGAATGATCTCTGGAAATTCAACCCGTCAACGAATCACTGGACCTGGATAAAAGGAGACAGCAGTACTCAGCAATACAGTTTGTATGGCACCCTGGGCATTGCCGCGGCAGGAAATAAACCCGGGGCCGCCTATGCCAGTGTAAGCTGGACCGACAATAGTGGTAACCTCTGGTTATTCGGCGGCTTTGGTTATACCGATAATGACTTTGGTTTTCTGAATACACTCTGGAAATACAATCCGGCCACTAATACCTGGACCTGGGTGAAAGGAGATAAGCTTATTGACAAGACCGGTACCTATGGTACAAAAGGAAATGAACATACAAATAATAAGCCGGGTGCCCGGTACGGCAGCAGTACCTGGACCGACGCGAATGGTTATCTCTGGTTATATGGCGGCTACGGTTATAATAGCAGCGAAAGTGGAATTCTGAATGATTTATGGAGATATAATCCGGCCACCAATAAATGGGCCTGGATCAGCGGAGATAATGCCATAGAACAAAAAGCGGTGTATGGGACAAAAGGTACAGGCAGTACCAGTAATAAACCAGGTGCCCGCTATGTATGTTCCTCCTGGGAAGATGCCGATGGAAATTTCTGGCTCTTTGGTGGTTATGGATATGATGCAACTGTCTGCGACAATCTGAATGACCTGTGGAAATTCAATCCGTCCAATAACCAATGGACCTGGGTTTCCGGAGACAACAGTATTAATCAGCTTCCCGTATACGGAACACAAGGCACGGCTAATGCAGCCAATAAGCCCGGGGCACGTTATGTAAGCAGTGCCTGGACGGATCCGAATGGAGAATTATGGTTGTTTGGCGGATATGGATATGATGCAAATGGCGGCAACGGTTACCTGAATGATTTCTGGAAATACAGCCCCTATACGAATACATGGACCTGGGTAAAAGGAGACAATACCATTGACCATCTGGGTATTTATGGCACTCAGGGATTAGGCAGCATCAGCAATAAAACAGGGGCCCGGCAGGGAAGCGTATCCTGGACAGACAACGCCGGCAATCTCTGGCTGTTTGGCGGATATGGCTATGACGACAGCACATCCGGTATTTTAAATGATTTATGGAAAATCAGCAGTTATACGGTCGTATTGCCCATCAAATTAATTGAATTCAGCGGGGTCTATACCAATGGAACGACTCAATTGAAATGGCTCTCAGAACAGGAAGCCGGGTTCAGTCATTTTGCTATTCAACGTAGTTTTGACGGCATTCAATTCAGTACCATCGGTGAAGTATCTGCTGCCGGCAATAACCACCAGACCGGATATCATTTTACAGATGCCGGTTTGTCCCACCGGTCAGACTCAAAAGTATATTACCGGCTGCAGCTGGTTGATAAAGATGGAAAATACAGTTTCAGCAAAATAATCCTGTTTGACCTTGGCCAAAAAGCCGGCAGTCTCCGGCTCTTCCCCCACCCGGCCTTGAATGCAGTCTCTGCTTCCATCAGCCAGGAAAAACCCGGCAATGCAACAATACTGATCAACGACATGAAAGGAACGATCATTAAAAAATATAATCAGTCTTTGAGTTCATGCAATACCAGTCTGACCATTGATTGCAGTGGGTATCCTTCCGGCACTTACCTGCTTACAGTGATTACTGCTGATGGTAGCCGACTGATGGAAAAACTGATTATCCGGCATTAAATTATTTACAGGCTGTAAACCAGCTGCCTTGTTTCAAATTTAAGTCTGCAGCCTGGCTTTGGACTTTTTACTTTTGATTTTTGACTTTTGCCTTTTTTGCTTTCCCCGCTATAATAAAAAAGGGCCACAGCTTTTGCTGCAGCCCCCTATTGGTCTTCGTTTTTCCTAATCCCTATTGTACTACAAACATTTTGGTTTCCTTGAAATTGTCTCCGGTAATCAGTACGTTGTACACACCGGCTTTCAGTGAAGCAGGCAGGGAGACTGACTGGGCAACTGCACCCCCTGCATGGTTGAGCTGTTGTCTGTATACCATCTGTCCGGCTGTATTCAGTACAAGCAGACTATACTGACCTTTCAGTGCGGTAAATCCAATATTTACTTCAGTTCCACGAACCGGGTTGGGGTACAGGCTGATACCTTTGGGGCTGCGGCCGATATCCACACGGAGGCTCTTCGTATACACGTTCTTGCCAGACAACTCAATGGCTTTAATACGATAGAAATTCGTTCCGGCCAGCGGAGATGCATCAATGAATGAATAACTCACCTGATCAAACTGGTTGCTGCGAGGCGCTGTTTGACCGATTGCGGTAAAATCAATACCGTTTGATGAACGCTCAATGATATAAGCACTCATATCAGATTCGGTGGAATTGGTCCAATCAATCTGCACACCTGTTCCTTTCTCAAACGCTTTCACATCGGTGAAGGAAACCGGAAGCGGGTTCAGGATAGCATTCGTTGTGCCGATCGTGAACGGACTGAATGTGGACGTCATGCCGGCGGTCATATTAGTTAAAGTGGCACCCGGCGCTGCGCCCAGGTTCTCCCATGTAGAACCATTATGGTGCGCCACTACTAATGTGGCTGCATCCGTAATATATCCGTTCGTGTTGCAGGGTGAAGTACTGCTGTACTGAAGACCAATCACGGCACTGATTGATTCAGCACCATCATTCAGATCCCAATACTCGCAAAGGCTGATATCTTTCATGGTAAGAGCTGGACCGGTACCGGACACGCCATACGCGGTACGGGGATTTCCAAGTACATACCTGGCCGTTACCACGGAAGAACCGGTAGCGCTGGTTAATGAAGACATGGTGATCGGGCGGTACCGGGCACCATCTCCAACAGGGAAAGTAAAATCAGTATCTCCTGTTTTGGCAAGCGGTCCGTTTATATGTGCAGCTAAAGAACCGCCGGAAACAGAAGCACCTGCATCCATTGTAAGCAATCCGGGACTGTCATCGGTGTTTACCACACCATCTGTAAGTGTGAGGGTGCTTGCCACACTGCAGTCATTGCTAAGTGTCACACCAGTAGTGCTTGCATTATTAATGGTAAGGCTTGTGAAAACGGTGCTTGTTGTACCGCCCAATTCCTGTTCAACCGAACCGTCCAGTACCACCGTGCTGGTACCACGGGTGAAAGAACCATTATTGATAAAGTCACCACCTACATTCATGGTTTTATTATTACTATTCAGTGTGGTTCCGTTACCAATTGTAATTGTTCCTGCAAAATTCATTGTACCACCATTATTCTCCAGCGTTTTTGTTCCGGATCCTGAAGTTGTCAGGTTGCCGTAGGTAACAGAGTTCATAATGATTTGACCATCCGTTGAGCCAAAATTTACAGTACTGGCCGGATCGAAAGAGAAAGCGTTAAGCGAAGGCAGACCGGCGCCTCCGTTATCGGTAATATTCAAAACGCCGGTTGAACCAATAATGAGTGTTTTTGTACCTCCTGAAGATTCAATCAGCCGTCCATTGCCGTTAACATTAACTGTTCCGTTAATAGTTAAACTACGGTTACCGTTGTCATCAATATCAATATCTGATCCTCCAAGTGTAAGTACAGAACCAGCTTCTACCAGCACATCCCCGGTAACAATGATATCTCCAGGGAGAGTTTTAGTTCCTGAACCAGTAAAGGACAAGTTATTATAGTCCATATTACGTATAGTCTGGGAACCAGTTCCAGTATACCTGATACTCCCTGTTGAAACTGTTACTGTCCCACCAGTAAATGTTCCACCCAGATTAAGCATTCCAGCATCTGTAAAACTTACTGCATTTTCGGATGCTGAACCAGACATTACAAAATTTCCAGAAACAGATACCGTTCCTGTTCCAATTATCATGTTTATATCCCTGGTACCGCCTGTTGTGTTTGCAAAACTGACAGATGCACAAGTAAGCATACCGGACCCCACACTTATAGTCCGATTTATGTTATTTGATGTTGGGGCGTTAACAGATATTGCACCTGAAACGGCGAGACTATTAGTACCCGCTATAGTAATTCCGGAATTTGTCCCTCCGCCATTAATGGCAATACTCGCACATTCCGCTGCAGTATTCACAGTAACTGTTACCCCATTGTTAATGGTCACCGCATCCGCTGCATCCGGGATACCGGCACTCCAGGTAGCCGCGTTATTCCAGTTACCGGTAGCAATTGCGGTTGTTTGTGCATTCGCCACCGTAACTGTAACCAGCAGAAGGAGTGCCAATGCGATTTTTCTACTAATTTGTAAATTCTGTTTCATGCTTCAGCGTTTTTAACTTGTTTAAAAAGGTCGATTAATTGTGGTTTTTTCACAGAAGCAAGGATAGCTGTTCTATTGCCCAACGGGGCAAAAAGTATATTAACACGCATTACTGCGGATCAATCAGATATTCAGTATTTCATTAATGGATTTCGGTACGGCAATTCGGGAGGATCGGGGATTCACTTCGTAAAGTGACTGTAAAACTAACGTGCAATTTCTGTTTTCGCAAGTGTTTTCACGTCTTTTTTTCTGAAAAAACACGATTTGCGTATTCTTACGAAACCCTTATCTGTAAAGGGTTTAGAGAGATATAAGTAAATACTTCTACGAGTTTGACTTTAATCAAATATACTGCGCTGTATGACTGTTT
>CAUJFR010000325.1 GCA_963169885.1 Bacteroidota bacterium | reverse complement strand
GGCAGCGAGGCCTGCAGTCAGGCGGGAGAAAGCAATTTTTTTTAACAACATACTCATAAAAGCAGTTAATTTTCGTTAGTAATTTGCACTTCGTACATCGTCCCGAAGCTTCGGGATTCGTACTTTGTATTCCGTACTTCGTACCTCGTACTTCGTACCTCGTACCTCGTACTTTGTATTTATTCAAACTTACTAAACTATGCGATTTATATTTCTCCTTCTTCTCTTTATTTCCACAAGCGGCATGGCCCAGTGGAAGAGTTTTACCCTCAACAAAAGGGGGGATACATTGAACCGGGTGGATCTGCAGGGACGTAAACAGGGGCCCTGGACCATCAATGTGCCCGATCTGCGGGGAGAAAGAGGGTATGAGGAGGAGGGGTATTTTGAAAATGACCTGAAGGAAGGCACCTGGAAAAAATTTTCTCTGGAGGGTGTGAAAATTGCCGAAGAGAACTATCGCTGGGGAAAACTGAATGGACGGCAGCAGTATTATACCTATAACGGAGGACTGCAACGGGTGGAAAGCTGGCGGGCGATGGATCCGAAAGTGGGCTTCGATACGGTAGCGGTCTATGATATAAAAGATCCTTCCAAGATCATCGATTGGGTGGTGGTAAAAAATGAAGGTGTGGCCATGAGACATGGTAAATGGATCTACTATGATCCCCGGGAAGGAACGGTTGAATCCACCGAGAACTGGGTGATGAATAAGATACAGACCGAAGCCGCTGCAGCCGGAGAAGAGGGTGAGATCGGGATTCTGACTACAAGCGATGGGAAAACCAAATCGGATACAGTTGGCAAAAAAGGACCAGCCAAGCCACAAGCTATTCTCGACTACGAAAAGAAAAATTCGGGGAAGAAGAAGGTGAAGGTGCGGGACGGGAACACGGGGAATTAGTTAGTAGTCGGGAGTCGGGAGTTAGGAGTCAGTATTGTTGTCTGAAATACGAATTATTTGCTGATTTCCGAGTATAGAATAATGGTGAAAACTTTAATAGCTGATCTGATTTTCTTACAACCCTGAAAGGGTTGAACAATTAATAGCCCCGGGTGAAACCCGGGGTTCAGTGTTTCCAATGCCCTCTGGAACCCCGGAGGGGTTCAACAAAAAAAACTTTGGAAAACTAGTCACACTGTTTTACAACTTTATATTCAATATTGACTAGTTTAACCTCGTCTTTCCCCGTGGTTTGATTAAAGAAACTGATTCTTACAGGTATTTTATAATTTCCTGGGTTATCGGGCACTTTTTTACTGAAGGATGCATAACCTGATTCATTTAATGGAACTGTTGTCCCGCCAAATGAAATTATCGGTCTGGAAGAAAAGCTGAAGGCTCCTATCCCAGCTTTAATTTCGAGTAATGATCCCGGAGATAGTGTGTTTGCATTTTGGGCTGCTATCATACTGTATGACTGGAAGTCATCAATGATCACAGATGTTTTCAAATTAAAGAAATGGATTACTTTGTTTTCAAGTATCCTGATTTTGTTTTTTAAAGTGGCCAAAACGAGACCTGTATTTTTTTCTGAGTTTTTAAAGTCAGATGTTTTACCGGAACTATCAATTCCAGATAATGAGAAAATATGATTCAAAACATTAAAATCCCTTTCAAATGTGTTGATAAGCTCTTCGTTATTTTCAAGTACGTTGGACTTGTATTCAAGTGTTTTGTTATAAATTATTGACAGTTCTTCTTCAGCTAAATTTCTCTTGGAAAGGGTGTCAATCAAATTTATAAGGTTGTTAGTGATGTTATTGACTGTCACTGCTTTTTTGTACCAGGAAGGTGCTATTTCCATAGTAACGGGGTCAAATGTCTTGTCTTCCAATGACTTTAATACACTTGCAGTGGATTGGTTAATTGTTATGTCAGATTCTTTGAATGATTGTATTATCTGTTGGTTAATTTCATTCGTCTTGTCGGTTTTACATGAATAGAAGAGGAAAGATATAATGAAAACCAGATGGACATTTCTGATAATTGCGAACATGAGCAGGTGTTTTTTTGATAACGCCTACACCTGCTGATTATTTTACCTCAATGTTGTTAAAATACTTCCTGAAATACAACAACTGAAACTGCACTGCATTCCGCCAGTAATTCCAGTCGTGTTTGCCGGGACGTTCGATATAGTCGTGGGCGATTTTAAGGTTGATCATTTTGCGGTGTAACTGACCATTGACTTCGTAGAAGAAATCCTCCGTACCGCAATCGATGATGATGGCGAGGGAGTCTTTGGGTTTTTGTTCCACCAGTGTCATTACTGAATAATTGATCCAGTTATCGGCATAGTTGACCGTATCACCGATCTTCTGGGCAATCTGCCAGTTCTTTTTAAAGGGCTGCAGGTCCACGCCGCCACTCATGCTGCCACAGGCGCCAAAAACATCCGCATGCCGGAACCCATGGAATAAGCCACCGTGTCCGCCCATACTGAGTCCGGTGATGGCCCGGCCATGGCGGCTTTTGATCGTATTGTAGTGGGCATCGATATAATCAGGTACTTCTTTGGAAATATAAGTTTCAAACCGTACTGTGGAGTCGACCGGACTATCCACATACCAGCTGTTAAACCCGCCATCGGGACAAACGATCATTAACTGGTACTGATCGGCCCAGGTTTTCAGTTCAGGTACCCGGAGGATCCAATTGGCATACCAACCGGAGTGGCCGTGGAGGAGATAAACGACGGGAACCGCAGTTGATTTTTTATACATCCCGGGAGTAATCACCACACACTTATATTCCTTTTTCATAGAGGGGCTGAAGATGGTGACGGTGTCAACGGTTGCAGCTTTGGAAATCCCGGGTGAAAAAAGGCAACAAAGGGTAAAGAGCAAAGGCAGGATAGTTTTAACACATAGATTCATAGAGGCACATAGACGCACATAGTTATTTGTCTGGTAATCCTGAGTAGTATTCATTTACTAATGTTTTTTGACCTTGCTTAAAGATATGCTTACAATTAAAATTAATAAGGATTCCTTTGGGTTTTTTCATCATGCGCATATAGGAAAGTAATATTGTCGGGTGAATAGGATGAAATTCTTCTACTGACTTTAGTTCAGTCAGTATCAGATCTTCAACAAGGACATCGTATCTGAGCTCTGTGTCATATTCAATTCCTTTATAATCAGACCAGATTCTTTTTTGTTTACTCCAGTTAATCCCACGAAGTGTCAATTCGTGAAGAAAACATTTTTCGTATACACTTTCAAGCAGACCAGGTCCCAGTATCTGATGAACCTCAATTGCTGCGCCAATAATTTTATAAGTCAGGTCGTCGATAGATCTTTTTGTGATTCTCATATTAAATTTTTTGATTCCTGTTACCTCAAAAGCTTTCAGGGTAACAGTTCTCAAAAATATTCACTGGCTTTTTACGTGCCTTGGTGTTTTCAACCCGAAAATTTGTTTTTTCCTGATATGACTAGTGTTTTTTAAACAGCCTATGTGAAATCTATATGCCCTTTGTGTACTATGTGTTAAAAAACGGGATTTTCTAAATAAAAAAACCTCCGGGTTTTTAAACCAGAGGTTTTTTAAAAATAAAGAATTTTCTGAATCAGAATCCCTTCTTCTCCTGTGCCCGTTGCATCGGGTTACCACCCTGTCCGCCCTGGTTTCTTCTGCCGCCACCCTGTGCCTGTTTGAAGATGGTGAATCGGGAAGGCTCCGGTATAGTATTCCAGCTGTTATTCTTTTCATTGATATCCGCTGTTTCCCGGAGCGGGTCGAGTTTTACAGACGCCACTTCCTTGTCCTTGATAAAGCTCTTTATTACTTTATTTTCATTGAGCCGCCATACCTGGGCAGGAATGCGATCAATTTCTTTTGTGCCGTCTTTAAATGTCCATTCGATAATGATCGGCATCACAAGACCGCCTTTGTTACTCAAGGTGAGTTCATACATATGACGGTTGCCGTATTTCTGCATTTCTTCTTCATTCAGTTTTTCAGCACCTCCCGCGGGCATAGTAACTTCTTTTCGGCTGGTATCATACGGCTCCAGTCCGCGGCCATAACGCCAATAAAAATCACGCAACGTGGTATCGGCATCGGTCTGGAACTTTATGTTCTTATCTTCCCGGTTGCGGATTTTTGAGATATCATCAAAAGTAGGCAACAGGGGTTTGTCGGCGCTGCGTTTAAACGTGCTTGCTTCGCGTTTTTCCGGTTCCGCGGTTAAATCTGCTTTGGCATAGCGGACGGAATCCAGTGAAATATCACAAACTTCTGTACTGAAGAACCAACCTCTCCAGAACCAGTCCAGGTCTTCGCCGCTTGCATCTTCCATAGTACGGAAGAAGTCGGCCGGCTCAGGATGCTTGAAGGCCCAGCGACGTGCATATTCACGGAAAGCATAATCAAACTGCTCGCGGCCCATGATTGTTTCGCGGAGAATATTGAGACCAGTTGCGGGTTTGGAATAGGCATTGGGGCCAAACTGAACAATATTTTCACTGTTGGTCATGATCGGTTCCAGCTGATCTTTGGGAAGTTTCATGTAATCGGTGATAAAGGCAGCAGGACCGCGGCGACTGGGGAATTTATTATCCCACAGTTCTTCAGTGAGGTATTCTACAAAGGTGTTAAGTCCTTCATCCATCCAGCTCCATTGGCGTTCATCACTGTTGATGATCATCGGAAAGAAATTATGACCCACTTCGTGGATGACCACGCCCAGCATCCCGTTCTTGGTGCCTTCGCTGTAGGTGCCGTCTTTTTCGGTACGACCAAAATTGAAACAGATCATCGGGTATTCCATCCCGTTAGAGGCTTCAATACTTTGGGCCACCGGGTAAGGGTAAGGAATGGTGAATTTGGAATAGGTTTTTATCGTATGTTCAACGGCTTTGGAAGAATATTTCCGGTAAAGACCGTAAGCTTCTTTTGGATAGCCGCTCATACACATGATCTTTTTGCCTTCTATTTTTGTGGCCAGTGCGTCCCAAACAAATTTGCGGGAAGAGCCCCAGGCAAAGTCACGTACATTATCCGCTTTGAAGATCCAGGTTTTCTTTTTGTCGCTTTTTTGTTTTTCAGCGGCCCTGGCTTCATCGAGTGTTACCACTTCAACCGGTTCCGTGGAGTTCTTCGCTTTGTTCCAGCGGGCCATTTGAGCAGGGGATAATACAGCCGCATAATTCTGTCCTTCGCCGGTAGACAGGATCACGTGATCAGCAGGTACAGTCAT
>CAUJFR010000324.1 GCA_963169885.1 Bacteroidota bacterium | reverse complement strand
TGGTTTTCATCAAAGCCAGGTAACGGTTGTTGTTCCCCCCTGGCAATACAAAGCGCCCGGTAAGCAAAAACACGCTCCGCATCCATTATGTGTTGCAACACTTCCCGGATAGTCCATTTATCCGGACCATAACGGAAATCCCTTTTTTCAACCGGGAGATCATGCAGAAAAGCAGTAAAAGTTATGGCCTGTTTACTTAGTATTTCATTAAGATCATCTCCCTCCACCTGGTTGATATACTTATGGTAAAAAACAGGTACCCGGTTCATAGCTGGACGTGGCATAGTAAGACTTTTTAATGTTTAACTGTTCAAAGGGGCTCCGACCGCTATATCACAACGATGACCCGGTTGACCATGTGCAGGATTCAAACCTGCTCCACTGTTTGTTGTGGCTTTTCTTGGCAACAGTTCATTAGCTGGTGTAGCCGTAGCCGGTGTGGACTGAATAGGAGTAACCGTGGGCGTCGGGGCTGGCGCAGGTTGTGCAGCCGGACTATTCAAAGGAGCACCAACGGCTATATCACAACGGTGTCCAGGTTGTCCGTGTGCGGGGTTAAGCGCGGTACTTGTTGATGCCGGAGCAGGTGCTGGGTTGACCGTCCCGTTTGCCGGCATAGGTTGCGACTGGGCAGGGACCGTAGTTGTACCTGAAGCCGGTACATCCGGAGTGGCATTCTCATCCTTACTTCCGCAGGCCGTGAACAAACTGATAGCCAGTATTATTGTTGCATATTTCAGGCAGGTCATTTTCTTTTTTTTAATTTGAAGAATGTTGTGGGCTGTAAAATAAGGAAGATTTGCCAATCCTGCTTCAGCAAAGGATGAATGGATTCGCTGGAATGCCGGTATATGAAATTTGTATTCTGGCATCCGACCTTAACCGGCACAAAAAAACCGCGGGAAATCCCGCGGCTAAAAAAAACGAACTATGTAATGTATTAGTTTTTAATGATTTTCTGGTTGAATTTGATACTTCCATCGCTGTTAACGGCAGTAATAAGATACATTCCTTTCTGTAACTGCTGACCATCAAATTCTGCAATATTGCTTCCTTTGCGGGCCGCCACACGAATCTGGCGGAGTTGAGCACCTGAAGCACTGTATAAAGTAATAAGGTAGGTTTCATTTTCAACAGCATTAATATTCACAGAGAGTTTTGCTGAAAATGGATTCGGGTATGCATTCATGGAGCTGCCAGATTTTTCACCCCCTTTAAAACTAACCACAGCTGAATAAGTGGAAGAACCATCTATATCAGTCTGGCGGATACGGTAATAAACAGTATTGGAGGCTGATGCCGCGTCGGAACTGCTATAGGCTTTATAGCGGTCGCTGTTGCCGGCTGCCGGTTGCTGATGAATGGTGCTCCAGGTAATTCCATCAGTACTTTTTTGGGTTTCCATGGCAGCGGTATTGTATTCGGCTTCAGTTGAAAAAAGGATACGTGTTCCACCGGCAGCTTCTTCCACGGTATTTATTTTCAGCCCTTTTACCGGTAAAGAAGAAAGACTGGCACACTGGGAGAAAGTAATATCATCAATGGCGAGGTCATTTCCACAACCGCCATTTGAGTTATTGATAATTCTGTAACGGACACTGGTAATACCGCCGGGCATCATAAAACCACTCGAAATCTTTACCCAGGTTGGCGTACTGCTTTGCGGGATAAAATCAGATTTTAAAGTTGTCAGCGACTGAAACGTGTTGTTGGCAGCGAGGTATTCCACTACAAACTGCAGTTTGGGAAGAATAGCACTGCTTCCACAGGTACCCAGTGTATTAACATTCATGATATAGAGGGATACGGAATAATTGGCACCGGGTGTCAGGTTGCTTACGGTGTCTTTGTAGAATTCGCCGGCAGTGTAACCTGCATTGATCACCATCATGCGGCCATTGGCATCACCGGTATGATCGGTGGTATTGTGCCACTCAGAACGACCTCTGGAGCTTTTTGAAAGTCTGTAATAACCATCAGCCAGATCGGAACTACCATTATACGTATAGGTTGTTCTTCCTTCTGGAAGGGAAGCGGCACTGTTGCCTGTACCGAAAGTTTCCTGGAACCGGATAGCTTCACCATTACAGATGGTTTGGGCATTGCTGCCAATGGTCAGTAAAAGGGAAATTACGAGGGTGGTAAAGTAGAGTTTCGTTTTCATTGTACGTTTTTTCCCTAGTATGCCATTGCTGTGCCAAAATATAATCAAATGATAAATAAAAGATAATATTTAATAAAATATTTTAATACAATCTATTTTATAGAACATTTCCTGAATTTGGAATGATTTAAGCAGTTTGCCTAAGTAGTAAACGAATTTTTAATCCGGTATTTTCCGGCAAAAAAAAACCGCGGGGGTACCCGCGGTGAAAATCAAAATATGGAAACAAACTAACTAGGTGACTAATGTTTAACCGTTTTCTGCGTTAACCGGATACTTCCATCGCTGTTCGTTACGGATACGAGATAGGTTCCCTGTTTCAGGTTGATTGTGTTGAAATGTAACAGGTTGCTACCTTTTCGGGCATTTACCGTTATGGTTTGAAGGGCTAATCCGTTAACGGAATACAGAGTGGCGGTAAATACCTCGTTTTTAAGGCTGGTGAAGTTAAGGTGGAGCTGACTTGTAAAAGGGGTGGGGTAGGCGGTCAATATGGAAGAAGTAGTGTTTCCGGCTGTATATTTCATGACGGCGGAATAACTGATTCCTCCTTTGAGATCCGTTTGTTGAATACGATAATAAATAACGGTTGTGGATACACTGATATCCTGGGCAATATAAGTGCGGTAATGATCACTGGTACCCGCTGCGGCCTGTGTGTGAATGGGTGACCAGTTAATACCGTCTGTGCTTTTTTGGGTAATCATCTGGTCAGTATGGGATTCTGTTTCGGTGGAAAAATGAATCCTTGTTCCAGTACCGGCTGTTTCAATACTGTTTATGCGGAGACCTTTCACGGGAAGGGTGGAAAGGCTGGCACAACGGGAAAAAGTGATATCATCGATTGCCACACTGTTACCGCAATCGCCGAGTGAATGATTGATGATGCGGTACCGTATGTCTGTAACTGATGGGGGCAGCACAAATCCGCAGGTGATTTTAACCCAGCCGGGAGTACTGGTTACAGGTATATCGTTCGTACTGAAACTGACTAGTTGCATATACGAAATGGCGCCCATGAGGTATTCGATCTCTATCCGAATGCGGGGGAAAACGCCTTCCGGGCCACAGGTACCTGCTTGTGTTACATTCATGGCATACAGGGAAACGGAATAATTGCCTGCTGTAGTTAATCCATTGATACTATCGCAGTAAAAATCACTATCTGCCTGTCCGGGATTTATGATCATCATCTGGCCATTCAGATCTCCGGTATGGTCCGTACTGTTATGCCATTCCGGACGTGCCTGTGCATTTCCGAGAACA
>CAUJFR010000323.1 GCA_963169885.1 Bacteroidota bacterium | reverse complement strand
GGAGGAACCGGTGCCTGTTTTGAAATGGCAAACAGACGGATTGGAGTCGGTGGTCAGTGAAAAGCACTCCATATTAATAACCGATGATAATCCGCAGATGAGGAGCTACCTGGCCCAGGTATTTAAGGATGATTTTATTGTATATGAAGCCGGAAGTGGAGAAGAAGCGATAAAAATGGCAGCCGAGTTGATGCCCGATATCATTATCAGTGATGTGGTGATGGAAAACGGTTCGGGAATTGAATTTTGCAAAATGGTAAAAGACACGGCCAGCCTGAGCCATATTCCCTTTGTACTGATCACCGGCAGTTTTTCCCAGGAATCAAAACTGAAAGGGATTGAGTCGGGGGCCGACGACTATATTACCAAGCCGTTTGAAAAGGATATGCTGGTGGCCAGGGTTCAAAGCCTGATAAAGAAGCAACAAAATCTCCAGAAATATTTCTATAATGAAATTACCCATCAACAAAACACCCTGAATATATCCGGCGAGTATAAGGAGTTCCTGGAGTCTTGTATCGCTGCAGTGGAAAGGAATCTGGATAAGGATGACTTCAATATCCAGGTATTGGCTCAGGATATGGGGATGAGTCACAGTAAGTTATACAAAAAGATAAAAACCATTTCGGGGCAGAGTGCGAATGCATTTATCCGTTATATCCGTTTAAGGAAAGCCGCGGAGTTGTTTATTAATTCTGATTATAATATTAATGAAACAGCCTTTTATGTCGGTATTAAAGATATTAAATACTTCCGGGAGCAATTTACCCGCACTTTTGGCATGAAACCTTCTGAGTATATTGAAAAATACAGAAGGATACATAGCCGTAACTTCAAACTGAATGAGAAACTTTCCCGGGACAATGAATAAGCAAAAGCCATCACCGGGTCTCCCAGTTCTTACAAAATGATCCGGATTTCAATAATAATCTTGTTTTACCCCCCTGTTTTTTACTAAAAATCCGAATTTACCCCCTTTTTGTACTAATTATTCCCCCGCTGCCGGCAAATAATGAGCTCATATTTGGATGCTCTAAGAGAAGGATTGCCAACCAGACCTTCTTCATTCACTCACTAAAATTGCCGTCATATGACTAAAAAGAACTGCTTACAGTTCCGGAATAATTGCCCGGAATTAGTAAAATGCTCCGGAATCAGGCGGACTGTTTCAAAAAATCTGACAGTCCTGCTCCTCGCACTCGCCCTTCCATTTTTCGTATTAGCCCAGGAAAGAACCATTACCGGTCACGTGAACGATGCCGAAACCGGTGATCCGGTGGTTGGTGCCACGGTGTCCATTAAGGGCAAAAGTTCAGGGGTGATCACCGATGCCCTGGGTGCTTTCAAACTGAAAGCCGCCGATACCGATGTGATTGAAATCTCCAGTGTGGGTTACCAGGCCCAGGAAATGCAGGCAGGTACCGCAGCGGATCTGCAGATAAAGTTGAAAGTACTGAACAAACAACTCAACGAAGTCGTGGTAGTGGGTTATGGTACCAAGAAGAGGTCCGATGTGACCGGCTCGGTGGCTACGGTTCCCAAAAACCGTCTGGAAAAACTACCGGTGACCAATATCCTGCATGCCATTGAAGGTTCGGTGGCCGGTGTGAATATTACTCAGTTTTCGTCTGTACCTGGTAGTTCAGCCAATGTGCTGGTACGTGGCCAGAATTCGCTGAATGGTGGCACCGGCCCCTTTATCGTGGTAGATGGAGTGCCTTTCAGTAAAACCGGTAGTGTAACCAATGATATTAATCCAAATGATATTGCCTCCATCGAGATCCTGAAAGATGCGTCTGCCACGGCGATCTATGGTGTGAATGGCGCCAATGGTGTTATCCTGATTACCACAAAAAGAGGAGCCAGCGGTAAACCCATTATCCGGTATAACGGGTATGTTGGTTTTGATAATATCCATAAAACACTGACCCCCTTAAGTCCGGCTGAATATGTTCAGAAATACGCGGACTGGTGGAAACAAACATACCCCACCACCGCTCAGGCCAATGTGTTGCCGAATGCTTACGAGATAGCCAATTATAATGCCGGAAAAACAACCGACTGGCTGGAAGAGGTAACCCAGCAAGGCATCATGCAGGATCATAACCTGAGTATTTCAGGCGGAAACAAAGAGGTGAAATATTATATCTCCGGCGACTATCTGAAACAGAAAGGTGCAGTGCAAGGTTATTCTTATGCAAGAGCCAACCTGCGTGCCAACCTGGATGTGAATGTGACTGACTTCCTGTCCATGGGAACGTCCCTCTTCTTTAATAATAATAATTACGGGGGCGGCCGTTCCAACTTCTACCTGGCGGCTGCTATGAGTCCTTACGGCACACTCCTGAATAGTGCGGGTGCTTATGAAATCTACCCGATGAACCCCGAACTGCTTTACAAAAATCCGATGCTCGGATTATATACTGATCGTGAAGACAAGAGCAGTAACCTGAACGGGAATGTGTTTGCTGAAGTAAAATTCAGCGGCTTACTCAAAGGATTGAAATATCGTCTTAATACCGGCTATACATATTTCACTACCCGTTATGGCTATTATGAAGGACGCAATACCGGTAATACCATTGGTTCCGGTAACGTATCCAGCTCAGAAACCAACAGCTATGTGGTGGAAAATATCCTGACCTATAATAAAGATTTTGGTCTGCATCATATTGATTTCACAGGCTTATACAGTGGCCAGCAACGCAAGTATTTCACGATGAGTGCATCTGCCAGTAATTTTATCAATGATGAACTTTCATTTGCCAACCTCGGTGCGGGAGCTACACAAACTGCCGGTTCTTACCGGGATAAATATAATCTTGCTTCTCAAATGGCCCGGGTGAATTATACCTATGGAGGTAAATACCTGCTCACCCTGACGGCCCGTCGTGACGGATCATCGGTGATGGGTGGCAATACGGATAAATATGGTTTATTCCCTTCTTTCGCCCTTGGCTGGAATATCAGCCGGGAAAAATTCATGGACCGGTTTGCTTTTCTTAATAACCTGAAGCTCCGGGTATCTTATGGAAAATCCGGTAATGAGGCAATCAGTGTTTATCAGACAATCACCACGGATGCCACGGTACGTTTCCCCTTCAACGGGGCCGGTCTGACCGGAGTGCTGGCCAGCAACCTGGGGAATGCCAACCTGCATTGGGAAACGTCTAAAACATTCAATGCCGGTATTGATTTCGCCGTTTTGAAAAACAGGATCAACGGTACGATTGATTTGTATGAAACCAAATCAGAAGACCTGCTGCTGAGAAGAAGTCTTCCCGTGGTAACCGGCTATTCCTTTGTATGGGATAACCTGGGTAAAACAAAGAATACGGGTATTGAAGTAATGATCAATACGGAGAATGTGGTCACCAAAGATTTCAAGTGGGGTTCTATTCTGAATTTTTCTTCCAATAAGAACCGCATCGTTGAACTTTATGGCGATGGTAAAGATGATCTAGGAAACCGCTGGTACCTGGGGCATCCGATCGGTATTGTTTATGATTATAAAATGGTCGGTGTATGGCAAGTGGGTGAAGACGCTTCTGCCTGGGATCCCAGCGCCAAACCCGGTGACCTGAAATTCCAGGATACAAACGGGGATAAGAAAATCACTTCGGATGACCGCGTAATCCTTGGACAAACCGCTCCCAAATGGATTGGTGGTTTTACCAATACGTTCAGCTATAAAAATTTAACCCTGAGTGTTTTCATTCAGACGGTACAGGGTGCGTTGAAAAACAATGTGGCACTGACCTATGCCGATGAAGCCGGCCGTATGAATATTTTCAAAGAGACCGGTTACTGGACTGCGGAGAACAAGAATAATACGCGACCCGCTCTTTCTTATACCAATACCAAGGGTTATGGATATGCATCCGATAACAGTTATACCCGTATCAAAGATGTATCACTCAGCTATTCTTTCTCCAAAGCGATGCTGGATAAACTGAAACTGGGCAGCCTGACTTGTTATGTGAGTGGTCGCAACCTGTATACTTTCACCAAATGGATCGGATGGGATCCGGAACATAACTATTCCTTCCGCGGATCAGGTGACTGGACCAATAACTATCCGATCACCCGACAAGTGGTATTCGGAATGAATGTAACCCTCCGTTAATTGCTCATTTTTAAAACAAGAACAATGAAGAAAACAACTTATATATTGCTGCTCGCCTTTGGCGCCACGCAGCTCTTCAGCGCCTGTAAAAAGGATTACCTGAAAGAAGAACTGTATTCCAGCTATTCGCCGGTAACCCTGACCGACTCCCTCGGCTTTGAAGCCTCCGCCGTGGGCTTATATAATCATCTCAGTACCTTTTTCAGTTACAGTGATCCGCAGGGATGGCCCAGTGTATGGCACGCCGGTACGGATATCGCTTTTGTGCCACCCAGCCAGAAGCAAGGGATTGAAGTACCTTATTATGATTACAACCAGCTGATCAATACGGATGGAGCGGCTTCCTTTACCTGGGGCTGGTCTTACCGCATGATCAATAATGCCAACATCATTATCAGGAATGCGGAAGATCCGAACCTGGCCGGGATGTCAGACGCCAATAAGAAAAGCCTGAATGGTGAAGCCCGTTTCTTCCGGGCCTATGCATATAATATTCTCGCTACTTGTTTTGGCGGCGTACCCATCCAGCGGGACCCCCTGACCAAACCTAAAACAGATTTCACCCGTGCCCCGATTGACAGCGTCAACAACCTGATCATTGAGGATCTGTTGTATGCGGCGGCCAATCTGCCGGAGCCCGGGGGATTTAATTCAAGAACCAATGCCAATGGAAAACCTACCGCCCGTGCCAATAAATACCAGGCCATGCAGTTGCTGGCGGAAGTTTATATCCGGGCCGGTAAACCTGCACTGGCCGAAGCACAGTG
>CAUJFR010000322.1 GCA_963169885.1 Bacteroidota bacterium | reverse complement strand
CGAGTACTTGTACCACGGGTATCACCCCGGCTGCATTGCTGTACATCGGCACGCCCATGATTACGGCCAGGGGCACTGCGTACCATTGATCTTTATTTATGTATTGTTCAAAGAAACCGGTTGGCAAAAATCCGTGCATCGCTCCGCCGACCGCAATCCCGATCACGATATAAATGGCAATACCTTTTACGATACCAAGTGCTTCTTTAAGTATACCCGGCATCCGATGGCGCAGACTGGTTTTCTCTGTTTCCAGTTTATCTTCTGTTGCTGCATTCGTAATAACGCCCTGTACCCAGGGGGTGAGGTATTTTTCCAGTTTTAGTTTCCCTAAGGTAAACCCGCCAAGTATCCCCAGTATAATACCGGTAGCCACATAGATGGCAGTTACTTTGAGTCCAAAAGCACCAATAAAAATGGCGATGGCCACTTCATTCACTAAAGGGGCTGTAATCAGATACGTAAAGGTGATGCCTAATGGAATACCTCCTTTTACAAAACCAATAAAAAGGGGTACCGAGGAGCAGGAACAAAAAGGGGTAATCACCCCGAAGGCAGCGGCGAATAAATATTCCAGTCCGTACATTTTTTTCCGGCTCAGAAAATTCCTGACTTTCTCCACCGGGAAATAGGAATTGACAATCCCCATGATCGTGGTGATAAAAAACAAGAGCAGGAAAATCTTCAGGGTATCAAATACAAAGAAATTCAGGGCCTGTCCCCAATGGCTTTGAGCAGACACTCCAAAGACTGAATAAATCAGCCAGTCGGCAAAGTATTGGAGCCAGTCAAACATGATTGATTTTTATACTAACAACAACCTGATCCTTTATTCCCGCCATGATCGCAACAACCGCCGGTATTCATATCGACGATCCCTGACAGATCACCCTTGGTTGGAAATCCCCGCTGTACCCAACGGATGATGCCGTGCTTCATATTCACCACTTTTGCCGGATCAAATCCCTGGTTAATTAAAAAACCGGCTGCCCGCAGACTTCGGCTTCCGCTCCGGCATACAATGACCAGTTCCTTATCCATGGCCAGTTCTTTATAACGGATCTCAAATTCACTTAGCGGAATATTGACAATGGACGGCACATCAAAAGCCAGTTGTTCCACTTCATTCTGCTCCCTGACGTCTACCAAAATGGCACCCCGTTTTACCCAGACCTGAGTACTGGTGGGACATATTTCATTTACCAACGACTGAACCTGTTCCATACTTTATTTTTTAAGAAGTAATTTTTTTATTTCATTGACATCCGCCACTCGTCCCTTAATGATGGCCACCTCATCAATCATGAGCACCGGGGTAGTCAGTACATTATACTTCATCATCTCTTCAATGTCTTCTATTTTCTCCACTTGTGCTTCCACCCCGGTTTGTTTCAGGGCTTCGAGAACGTTATTATAGGTGGTTTTACATTTGGGGCAACCGGGACCCAGTACTTTTATATACATGTTATATGGCTTTATTTGTCAAAAAAAACAGCGAAGACTTTTTTGGCTTCAGCCCAGGCTTTCTGATTGATGCAATACTTCACCCGGGGTGGCATCACATCGCCCTGGATCAGGCCGGCCTCTTTCAACTCTTTCAGATGCTGGGAAATGGTGGATTGTGCCATGGGAATTTCTTCCGTTAACTCGCCGGTAAAACAACAGGCCTGACTTTCGAGAAAGTGGAGGATACGAACCCTGACAGGATGCGAGAGGGCTTTGGCATATCGGGCTATCAGTTCCTCCTCCGGAGAATAACTGATTTCAATACTGGTTCTTTGCATACAGACAGATTGTTCATCGCAAATAGACGATGAATCTGTATGGAATAAAATGACTTAAGTCACAGAAGCCAATGATTCTGTCAAAACCGGAAATGCAACCTGCAGGTAAAGATATTATCCTTCAGATTTGCTTTATACCCCGTCAGGTCGGTGATTTCGTTCTTTACCATATCATAATAGAAGATCAGTCTTGTCTGGGTATTCAGGTAGTAGGAATACCCGATGCCCACGGTGGAATATTTTACGTCGGCCACAGAAAAATTGGTGCCGGCTTTGCCAATCTGTTTTTGCTTTACGTTGGTATTCGGATCATACCAGTCATATTTAACCATCAGCTGATGCCTGTTATTAATGATATTCTGAAGAAAAAGAAGGAAAGCCCCATCAAACTGCCGGATATAGGTTGGCAAAGGAATTCCGTTTGCCGCCGGCAGGCTACCCGGGTTAACTGTAGTGGAATTGGTGCCGGGTTGTTTGCCAAACCAGTATTCTGATCTCCATTCTGTTTCACCCCAGCCATGCTTCAGTTTTACCTGGATATCGGCCCCGTAATAATGACGGGAGGCGGTCTTACCCAGGTTACCGGCTGAGGAATCGACTACAAAAACCGGATCACCGTTCCCTTGTTTACGGGTCTCATATACATATTTTGTCCCGTTACGCCAGCCACCAGCCAATAAAGACAAGCCTCCGGATAATTCTAGTTTCTTTTTACTATCCGGACGAACAAAAATCCTTGATATCAGATCTTTTCGGCTGTCAAAATCCGTGGTGCCAGAGAGACCTTGTCCGTTAAATAAACCCAGGTCAAATTTAAACCGGGATTGTTTCTTTTTCTGATCCTGCGGTTCATGCGAAACCATTACCCCCAGATCCCGTTCGGATGGCATTAATATCTGCGACATGCGCCCCCGCTCAGGTGTTTCACGAAAGGCGGATGAGAGATTTACTTCATACCCAAATGGACGGGCAAATAGTCCAGCCGTCATAGAAAACCGGTTGGTCTTTGTATCAAAGAGTTTCAAAAACATATCCCTGACCACCACCCCTCTTTCTGTTGCATCGATCTGAAAGGAGAATAATGCCACCGGATACTTCATTTTTGAGGGGAGTATATAATCGGTCTTCACCCGGGCCCTGCGCAACATAAACCGGCTTTTCGAATAAGTGGAGAAATTTCCACCATTATAAGAAGCGGCTCCTTCGGAAGCTGCCACCTGGTACTGAGGCTGGATATAACCGGTAATCCGCAGGTTTTCAAACCGCTTAATAATCGGACGGACGGTATCCTTAATAAAGAACGAAGAATCAATATCTGACAGATACCGCTGGGAAAACCCGGAAAAGCCGGAAAAAATCAATAAAACAGTCAGAATTATGGCCGGAAATGGTGTTTTCTTAATCAGAATCATGAGCGGGCTGCTTAAAAAGTGCCGCAATATGTTACTAAATAGTTACGGGAACATTATTTCTATATTAACTAATTATTAATTCTCCCCCCAGGCATTTACTCCTTACTCACACCCGGTATTTTCGCAGCCAATTACAATCCCGGACGTCCGGGATGCCACTAAAACAATAAATATGGCCGGACTTAATTCTTTCCTCAAGATCTTTATGCCGAAGAACAAAATCTTTTTTGAACTCTTCGAACAGGTAGCTGACAATGTATCAAAAATGGGCACCCAACTGAAAGGCGTGGTGGCTGAACCTGATTTTGACAAACGGGCCGCACTGATTACAATAATCGAAGACTTTGAACATGCCAACGACGAACTGACCCACAACTTGTTTACCGAACTGGGCCGCAACTTTATTACGCCTTTTGACCGGGAAGATATTCACTACCTGGCCACTTCCCTGGATGATATCGCTGATTACATCTATGCTTCTGCCAAGAAGATCAATTTCTACCGCGTTAACCCCAATGATATGGGTATGCAGAAATTTGCGGAACTGATCGAGCAGGGTTGCCAGCAGATTAAAATTGCAGTAACTGAACTGCGTGATATGAAAAATATGCGCAAGATCACTGAAGCCCTGGTAAAGATCAACAGCCTGGAAAACCAGGCCGACGATGTGTTTGACATGAGTATTGAACGCCTGTTTGCCACCGAACCCGATGCCAAAGAAGTGATCAAGAAAAGAGAGATCTACCAGGTGATGGAGATCGTAACCGATAAATGCGAGGATGCGAGTAATGTAATCGAATCCATCATTATCAAGTACGCCTAAACGATATTCCTCCA
>CAUJFR010000321.1 GCA_963169885.1 Bacteroidota bacterium | reverse complement strand
TTTATGCTCAGTGAGCCTGAAGCGGGCAGTGATGCCACTTCCCAGCGTACAACAGCTGATGATATGGGAGATCATTATTTATTAAATGGTACCAAGAACTGGATTACCAACGGAGGTACTGCTTCTGTTTACCTGGTGATTGCCCAAACGGATCCTTCTAAGGGTTCAAGAGGTATCAACTGCCTCATCGTGGAGAAAAACTGGCCCGGCGTGGTGGTGGCCGCGAAGGAAAACAAACTTGGAATCCGCGGTTCAGATACCCATACGGTGATGTTTAACGATGTAAAAGTGCCCAAGGAAAATAGGGTGGGGGAAGATGGTTTTGGTTTTAAGTTTGCCATGAAGACGCTGGCTGGTGGCCGAATCGGTATCGCTTCCCAGGCCCTGGGTATTGCCAGTGGCGCCTATGAACTTGCCCGTGAATATTCCAAAACCAGAAAGGCTTTTGGCACCGAGATCATGAATCACCAGGCTATTGCGTTTAAGCTGGCGGATATGGCGACAAAGATTGAAGCGGCCCGGCTCTTATGCCTCAAAGCGGCCTGGGAAAAAGATAATGGAATCGATTACACCCTCAGTTCCTCTATGGCAAAAGTCTATGCGTCAGAGACAGCCATGTGGACCACCACCGAAGCCGTACAGGTGCATGGCGGATATGGATTTGTAAAAGAGTATCATGTGGAACGACTGATGCGGGACGCCAAGATTACCCAGATTTATGAGGGTACCAGTGAGGTACAGCGGATCGTGATAAGCCGGAGTATTCTCAAATAACTGAAATAATATACGATTGAAACCGTTTGCCTGGCAAGCGGTTTTTTTTATTCCAATACCTTTGTATGAACCGGCTATCACTATGGCAATAAATAAAGAAGTTTTCCAGGCAATCAGCGATGAACTAAAAGGCAATGGGGTTACGCTCGTGGCAGTTTCCAAGACCAAACCCGCTGCAGATATACTGGAATTGTATGAACTCGGGCAACGGGATTTCGGGGAGAACTATGTTCAGGAACTGGTGGATAAAGCAGCACAGTTACCGGCAGATATCCGTTGGCATTTTATTGGTCATCTCCAGTCAAACAAAGTAAAATTCATTGCTCCTTTTGTCCACCTGGTGCATGGGGTGGATAGCCTGAAACTGTTACAGGAAATCAATAAACAGGCGTTGAAACAGGACAAAGTGATCGATTGCCTGCTGCAGGTTTATATTGCAAAAGAAGAAACCAAGTTCGGGCTGGATGAAACGGAACTGGCAGCAGTAATGGCGTATCTGGCAAACGATCAGCCTTTAAAAAATATACGCATCCGCGGCTTCATGGGCATGGCTTCTTTCTCCGATAACCCCGAGCAGGTACGTGCTGAGTTCAGGCAATTGAGAAAGTTTTTTGATCAGTATAAATCAGACAGTTCCCCGGTTTTGCAGGTTGACACCTTGTCCATGGGCATGAGTGGTGACTACAAAATCGCTATACAAGAGGGTAGTAACATGGTCCGGATCGGAAGCCTGCTTTTTGGAGAACGGACACGGCCTGTATAAGACGCTGCCTGATTCAACTATTTCTTCGTATTTTTTCAGGAACAAAACCAACTATGCGCCAGGTATTCCTTTTGCTCCTTCTTATATATTCAGTTTCCGGGAGAGCCCAGTCAGACCGTGATACCACTTTGCCGCTTTGCCCTGTCTTTATTACCGATACCACTTCTGTCAACAATTTTTTCATTGAAGCACGGCCGGTGCTGATGAAGGTATACCGGGTCAGGGGCAAACTGACTGTCAGGGTGGAACAAAAAGACCAGTTTTTTACCCTCTATTTTCATGAAAAGAAACTCCGCAACACCACGTATAAAATACAGGCAGGGTCCACCGGGAAAAACGAGGTGGAGGCTGCATATTCTTTCCGTTCGGGTGATCAGTCATCTTATATCTCCGTTTCCAATGGCAGTATTGAATGTTTTTTTGATAACGAAAAACAAAGCTGGCAGTTAACCATCAGCGGACTTATCGTCAACCAGGTGGAAAGGATGGTGACGCATTATCGGGTAAAGGGAAAGATAGTAGTCGGGAGTTAGTAGTCGGGAGTCAGCAGTCGGGAGTCAGCAGTCGGGAGTC
Source organism: Bacteroidota bacterium (assembly GCA_963169885.1). Lineage (GTDB taxonomy): Bacteria > Bacteroidota > Bacteroidia > Chitinophagales > Chitinophagaceae > JJ008. The sequence goes on along the minus strand of CAUJFR010000321.1, from coordinate 4,381 downwards.
AACAGCCCATTCTGAGTCATATTTCTTGCCAGCAGGAGTTCATGCTTTCATAGCAAAATTTTCACATAAGCATCAAACCGTTCTAAGAAGGTTTTGGTTTTTGTATTTTGATGCTTCTTTGGATCTTGCTTGTCCTCCGTAGCTTTAGCGAAGGAGGAGTCTCTTGGAATTTTTCTTACAGGTATTCTTTCGTATCCACGATCTCCCCATAATTCACCAGCAATTCTTCCCCTTCTTTAATCTCCCGGAGCGATTCAAAATATTCGCCATCGTTTACAGAGATCACGTTGGGGGAGGAAGAGTGATTCAGATAATTGACCAGGTCCATTACTTTAAATCCATAATCAGGCAGGTAATAATGGGTCTCGTCATACAGGCAGTAGGTCTCCACCATATTGCGGGTTTGGTCCGGCAATTGGTCGATATCGGAAATGGGTACCCGAATCCATTCCCCCACATTCCGGGAAAACAGGGTTTTACATCCCTTGGGAATATCCCGCAGAGCGAACACCCCGATTCCGTGTACCGGAGATGGCTTAAGTGTAATAAATGTTTCTTCTGAAAGCTCTTTCAGCAGTTCTTCCCGGGTCATATGCAGGTTGTATGATTAACTACCCCGCTGAGAGCCGGTATTTTGCTGTTTGCTGACAAACCCGGATTTGGGCTTTGCTATGAATTTGGAACCACCAGCTGTGGCGCCTTTTTTCTTGTCGTCTTTTTTCTTGTCTTTTTTGTTTCCCTGGTTGAGCAGTGACATAGGAGTATTTTTTATAAAGATAATAGATTCAGTGATTTAAAGCAAGAAAACCAGGGGGTATACGGGGTGGGGTTTACAAATGGCAATTCAGCAGGCAACAGGGATGGGCCATGCAGCCTGTCCCGGTTGGGATCATAGAATACTACCAGTATCTACTCTTTATTAAACGGACTTGTTTTATCTTCCCGAAAAAATAGCCATGCATAAACTCATCACTTTTTTACTGTTTTCAGCTATTCCCGGACTGCTGATGGCCCAGCCAGCTGACCCTGAAACACAGTATATGAAGGACAATTATGATAAGTTCGAATACCGGATTCCGATGCGGGACGGGGCAAAATTGTTTACCCTCGTATATATGCCCAAGGATAAGTCGAAGACCTATCCGATCCTCATTAACCGGACCTGCTACAATGCTTCCAACTATGGTGGATACAATACCCATGGTCATCCATCCAAATACCTCGTGCATGACGGGTATATCCTGGTCTTCCAGGATGTACGCGGACGCTATATGAGTGACGGACTTTTTAATAACATGACCCCGAACATTCCCGGAAATGACCCGATGAATAAGAAGGATGTGGATGAGAGTTCGGATACCTGGGACAGTATCGACTGGATGGTGAATAACCTGGCTGGCAATAACGGCCGTGTGGGAATCTATGGCATTTCCTATCCCGGATTTTATTCAGCCGCCTCTTTACCCGATGCCCACCCGGCACTGAAAGCCGTATCTCCGCAGGCACCGATCTCCGATTTCTTCTTTGATGATTTCCATCATATGGGTGCCTATCTTCAGAGTTATACGGCGGCCTTTGCTGTATTTGGTTATCAGAAAAAAGATACCACCCGGACTGATTGGTTCAATAGTGAAATCATGCGGATGTATGGTAAGCCGGTTAAAGACGGCTATGATTTTCACCTGAAACTGGGCCCGCTTAAAAATGTTACCGAGAAGTATCACCATGATAATTTTTTCTGGAACCAGATCGTGGATCATCCGAACTATGATACATTCTGGCAGAAGAGAAGCATACTGCCTCATCTGAAAAATACAAAGCCGGCTGTACTTACGGTGGGTGGCTGGTTTGATGCGGAAGACCTGTATGGCCCGCTGAATATTTACAAGACCATTGAAAAGAACACGCCCGGTGCAAAGAACAGTATTGTGATGGGGCCATGGGGACATGGGGACTGGGCGCGTGAAAACGGAAAGAGTACCCATAACCATATTTATTTTGGCGACAGTATCTCCACTTTTTTCCAGAAAGAGATCGAGCGTAATTTTTTTAATTTTCACCTGAAAGCTGAGGGCGAGATGTCGCTTCCCGAAGCTTATATGTTCAATACCGGTAAAAAGGAATGGCAGAAGTTTGATGTATGGCCACCCGCCGAGATCCCTCCGGTAAAACTCAGTTTTGGGGAAAATGGGAAATTGCTCATTAACCAGCCCGGAAATACGAAACTCAGTTTTGAATATACCAGTGACCCGGCCAAACCCGTGCCATATACTTCTCAAACGGAGGGACTGACCTTTACTCCCCGTAACTATATGAGTGATGACCAGCGGGAAGCCTCCCGCAGGACGGATGTATTGACCTTCGAAACAGATGTTTTAACCGATGAAGTGACCCTGGCAGGGGAGATTCTTGCCAAACTTAAAGTAGCATTATCCACTACCGATGCCGATTTTGTGGTCAAACTGATTGATGTCTATCCCGACAATCATCCCAATTATCCGCATAACCCCAAGAATGTAGTGATGGGCGGTTACCAGCAATTGGTGCGCAGTGAAGTCTTCCGTGGCCGGTTCCGCAACAGTTTTGAAAAGCCTGAGCCTTTTGTTCCGGGAAAGATTACGGATGTGAATGTGCCGTTGCAGGATGTTTTGCACACGTTTAAAAAAGGCCATCGCATAATGATTCAGATACACAGTACCTGGTTTCCGTTTATCGACCGCAATCCGCAGCAATATGTAGAGAATATTTATAAAGCGGATGAGAAGGATTTTATTAAATCCACCATTAAAGTCTATGGCAGTTCAGTAATTGGAGCGGGGGGAGAGCAGGCTCCTAAAAAAGCATTCTGATGAATGACAGGGTGAAGCAACTGATCAGCCACTACCGGATGCAGCCACATCCAGAAGGGGGCTATTTTCAACAGACATATAAATCTTCCGGGAGTATTCCGCTATCGGCGCTTCCGGAAGGCTTTTCCGGATCCAGGCCATGCTCAACGGCTATCTTTTTTTTACTGGAACAGGGCCATTTTTCGGCCTTCCACCGGATTAAAAGTGATGAGTGCTGGCATTTTTATGAAGGACAGACACTACTAGTCCATATAATCACAGATGAAGCGGAGATAAAAACAGTCCGGCTTGGTCCGGATATAGCCAATGGGGAAGTGTATCAGTTCGTGGTACCTGCCAATTGCTGGTTTGCCAGTGAACCTGCTCCCGGAACAGCCTATTCATTTGTAGGTTGCACTGTTTCTCCCGGGTTTGATTTTGCCGATTTTGAATTGGCTGATTCTGCCGGACTTGCTGCACAGTATCCCGTCTATGGCGCAATGATTCATCGGCTTTGCCGCTGATCTTACACCGGTTTTTTAAAACTGAGCAGGGGCAGGGTAAGTGCCTGTGACATATCTTCCGTATGGCTTCCCAGGAATAGTTTATCCCACATGCTTTTTTCTTTAGTGAACATGATCAGCCAGTCGGGATCAATCAGTTCCAGGTGAGTTTTCAGTTGCCGGAGTAAAGGTTTATTAAGATTTGCATCACGGAAAAGCAGGTGTATAAACTGATAAGGGGATTTGTGGATGATAGTTTCCGCCGCCTCCTGACTGATTTTTTTATCATTGATTCCATAATCCAGGTGTACCACTTCAATTACTGCATTTAATGCAATTGCAAAGGGGATAATCTGTTTAAGTTCCGCTTCGAGGTTTTCGAGGTCTGATGCATAAACTATTTTCTGGACTGGTTTGTATACATAATCCAGTGGCACTGCCAGTACAGGGACCGGTGAACGGGAAATCATATGCGCGGCATTCGAACCAAACAACACTTTCCTAAATCCGCTGGCACCCTGAGTGCCCATGACGATCAGCCCCGCATCTTCATTATGGGCCATTTCAATTATTTTTTCCACGATCAGCGGGTGATATACCGCTTTAACCATGACCTGACCAACCGGAAATTTTAAGGAAAGGGCATGCCGCATTTCATCCGCTTCCTGTTGCAAGGCAATGGTTTTTTCCATTTCATCCTGCCGTATCAACCGGTTCATTTCAGCTTCATTGCCGGCAGCGGCCAGTTTGTACGGGGATTCATGCAATATATGTACGATCAGCAATCCGGAAGCAGTGGCCTTAGCCAATTGTAAAGCAGCAGACAATGCGACACGTGCATTGGGCGAAAAATCGAAAGGCACAACGATCGTTTTCATATTATTTTCATTTATGAGTGGTTGATCAGTCTGCAGGAATCGCCAGAACCGGGACCCGGGTATGATAACTCATTTTGCGGGTAATACTCTGATGGAAAAGGCGGCCCAGTAAACTCCGTTTGTGGGTGACCATGGCCAGTAAGTCAATATTATTCTGTTCTATATACTCATT
>CAUJFR010000320.1 GCA_963169885.1 Bacteroidota bacterium | reverse complement strand
AATTATCTGTTTTTTGCTGGTGGTCTCCGGAGTTTTAACATGAGGCGTAGCGCTTTGTTCATCTGCTTGTACGATAAGCTTCCCGCCACTTTATTCTCCTTCAGCAGTGTCAGCGAATGTTTGTCATTTCCATGCGTCATTACAATCTGGTATAGCATCTCTTTTATTGCAACGGATTGATTCGGATAGTAAAACTTTAGCCGGCCATGGTTTATTTCAGCAATGATCGGATTTTCCATGGTGGAACTGTCAATAAAATAGCATTGGTGAAAAACTTTGTGATACTGAATGATATGATTGAAGTTATTTTCAAAATTGGCTTTTACCTCTTTTGAAGGAATCGGCATGCCTCCTTTATGATCGCGCTGCCTGACCCGGATGGCGGAGTGTCCTGCACTTTCCAGTTGAAGCTGTATCAATACTATTTGATAACCGGCCTCCGCAAACTTTTTTACTTGTCCGATCAGTTCTTCATATTGAAGGGGCGATTCGAATACCGTGTTTTTGTTTTTACGGATGCAATAGTGTACTGAGTCGGATATGGGAGTGGTTGAAGTAGAGTCCAGTTCATCTGGTATGATAATATGATACCCCAGGCGAGATAATTCAGGCTGACTTTTCTTAATAAGGGTGGTCTTTCCGGAAGCATTGGGCCCGCTTACCACAATAAGCCTGGCCATTTCAGGAAAGTTGTTTTAGGATTTTCTCTTTTTGTGTATCAGCTTCCCAATCATAGTGAAGTTCAACCAGGAAAACCCGTCCGTCCGGCATTTCTTTCTGCCATTGATTTTCCACGGCATTCAGGCAGGTATAAAAAGGAAGATTTTTAGCAAAGTACTGGTCCTTACTTTCCGTATGTTTTTCCTGCAAGGAGGAAACATTATTCAGAATAGCACTCACGCCATCAATACCCACAATCATCTCCGTAGTGTTTGGGAGAGCGGTTGCAGTAACTGTGCCGGTTTTTTTGAACGGTGCTTTGTTCCGGGATTCTTTTGTAGTCAGACCTGTATTAGCGAAACTCATAATTAGGTAGCTGCAAAGGTAATTTAAAAAAGGCTGATATCAAATGCCGAATCAGGACTGAAAATCAGCTGTTTATAAAACTGCTGTGTTAAGTCCCCTCACCAGCCCCTTCTCCTCCTCCGTCAACCCATACAAGTCAAACACCAGCTCATCAATCTCCGCCTCCCATTGACTGGTATCCGCTGCCGGATTGGCTTTCTTGCTGTCAACGTTTTTACATGGCTATTTTAATTTCTTCCTGGGCACCCCTTTTTGAAGAGCTTTCGCATTAAGTGGACTTACCACCTTCCTGCCGGTTTTAGCTTCTATGGCTTTACGGGTATTACCAGCAATAGTTCCACCTTGCTTTGCGATCGTTTTATTTTCATCAAAATCTTTTGGCTTCTTTTCCTTGCTGATTGCTGTGGTTGTAGCTTCTGCCAACATATTCAGTACTAATTCCAGATTAGTCATGTTATCCCGGAGATTTTCTTTTTTCAGCAATTTATGTTTTTTGTATTGTTTAACTGACTTGCCGCTCCAGGCCTGTGTTATTATATCTGTTAATGTGGCAAATTGCTGACCTTTCTTTACACCCCTTGCACCCACTCATCTGTCAACTCTTTTCGTACTTCAATACTTTTTAACCGTTGATTGATCCAGTCTTTACTATACCCCAGTTTCAGGTAGTTTTCCATCGCCCGGTCAATACTTCTTTCAGGATCCTGTATTTCCTCGATACGTTCATAGCCGGTTTGCGCCAGCCAAAGCTTAAAGGGCTCTGCTTTTGGAGAGGGTATGGATTGAATCAACCGGAGCAGGTTTTCCGTGCTCAAGCAGTCTGTGGCATACTTTTTTCCGTCGGCTGCTTCAAATTTCAGTTGTACGATTTTATCGTACAACTGGCTGCCCTCTTTGATCAGCTTCTTTTTGAGATCACTCCAGTATCTTTTGGGTATGCTGCTGCCTGTAAGTACTTCCACCACATCTATCACTGAGAAATACCAGTTCTCTTCTTCCTCATGATACCAGGTACGTATCTGTTTGCTTTCAAATAGTTTCAGATGACTCATACATGTATAATTTATTGTTACACGCCCCTCACCAGCCCCTTCTCCTCCTCCGTCAACCCATACAAATCAAACACCAGTTCATCTATCTCCGCCTCCCAGTGAATTGTATCCGCCGCCGGATCTGCTTTCTTGGCAGCGAGAATCTGGTCGACAAGTGTGATGAAGGGTTGTTGAGCTTCAACAGCTATTTGCTTAATGGGTAACTGTTCAATTTTGTATTTAAGCCATCGGTTAGTTCCCATTCCTGAGCTGGTTGATATTAAATTAAAATACCATTTTGCTAGTTTCGAATTTAGGATTGAAAGGAGATATCTTAAATTCACGCCTGTAATAAAGAATATTGTATTGTTAAGGTAGTAGCCATGCTCATCTAGAACGAATTTTTGTTCGTCACTTAATTCTCCCCAAATAATTTTTTCTTTTTCAAATTCATCATAGTAAACACAGGGTCGAAGCTCCCACCAATAATCGCCTTTGTCATCTCTGTTAAAAAGGCCTTTGCCTTTTCCAGTTATCGTTTCCCCAGTTGTTTTTAGAAAATTGTATACGGAGGGATATTTATTCTTAAAATATAACTCGCCATCTTCATTTCCTCTGTTTTCGTTTGTCCATCCTTGTTTGATTAGAATGAGCCAGATACCTTTCCAGGTGTAAGAAAATTTGGATATATCTTTTCCTCTTA
>CAUJFR010000319.1 GCA_963169885.1 Bacteroidota bacterium | reverse complement strand
GCATGATGCTGCCCCAGATTCAATACAAGGGTCGCACCGTTGTATATATGGCCGACCTGCTACCCTCGCAGGGACATATTCCCCTGCCTTATGTGATGGGGTATGATATGTTTCCGCTCACTACCTTAAATGAAAAAACGTCTTTTCTTACGGAGGCACTCGCCGGGGATTATGTATTGTTCTTTGAGCATGATCCGGTATATGAATGTTGCACATTAAAACAGACAGAAAGAGGCATTCGTCCGGATCAGTTCTTTAAGCTGTCGGATCTCTGATTATCCCTTTTGTAAAATTTTCGCAATCCCAAGATCAGGATACTGCCCAAAATGGCAGGAATCACCAGGTTGATAAACCAGATACTGGCGGTGGCAAAAAAGATACCCGCCTTATTAGCACTGAAGAGTCCGGTTACCAGCAGGGCCACTTTGCCTTTGAGCCCTAGTTCTGCAATAGCGAAAGTGGGGATGATGGCCATCACGAGAAAGGAGACACTGACTGTCCAGCAGGCCGCCCACCAGCCGATCTGCACATCAAAGAAAATATAGAGCAGGTAGTATTGAAGGATAAATACCGAGAAGCGGAGAACGGACAACGAAAGCATCCGGATCAGTACCGCTGTATCGAACTGGCCCACGGCTTCCACCAGGTAACTGTATTTTTTCAGGAAGGGAATGCGGGCAATCCACCGGGCCAGCCAATGCAGCCGGAAATAAAAGAGCAGCAGGATCACCAGTACAATCAGCACGCCATAAATCAGCACCAGCAGCCAAAGTCCGGAGATGAGCTGCTTTTGTTCAATATAGGGTTTCAATATTATAAGTCCCGCGAGTCCCATGAGCAGGGTAATGATCAGCTGACTCATACTGCTTACCATTGTCACGGCAATCGTACGTAGCCTGTTTCCTTCTTCCATATAGAGTACCCGACCGAAGTACTCTCCTACTCTGTTAGGCGTACTGACGGAAAAAGAAACACCGGAGAGGACGGCCCTGAATGATTTAAGGAAAGTGACTGGTTGTACCGGTTTTACGGCGATCTGCCATTTGATGGCTTCAATGGCCCAGTTGACGGACATCAGTGCGATTACCGCGGGTATCATCCACAATAAGGAACTGCTGAATGACTGCCGGACATGCCGCCAGGCGCCTTCAATATCCGGCTGGCTTTTTATTTCATGATAGATTGACCAGGAAAGCCATATGAATAAAAGTGGACCCAGGAAGTAGTTGATGAAGGCCCGGATAAAATCGGTTTTGCTATTTCGGTTCAGCTGCATTAATCTTGTAAAAATACACTCCCCACTGGAAAAGCCTGTTAAAATAATATTGGGTATTGACCCCGGAACCATTGTAATGGGTTACGGACTGGTAAAAGTAACCGGCCGCGAAGTCAGTTTACTCGACCTGGGTGTACTCAAACCCGGAAAAGTAAAAGACGGATATAAAAAACTGCAGCTGATCTTTAATACAGTGAGCGGACTGATTACCCAATATAAACCTACCGACTTTGCCATTGAAGCGCCGTTTTTCGGAAAGAATGTGCAGAGTATGCTGAAACTGGGCCGTGCGCAGGGAGTAGCGATAGCCGCTGCCATGCGGCATGGACTGGAAGTGACGGAATATTCTCCTAAAAAAGTAAAGCAATCAGTCACGGGGAATGGGAATGCCGATAAAGAACAGGTGATGAAGATGCTGCAGACCATTCTTTCGTTTAAAGACAGTCCTAAATACTATGATGCCACGGACGCATTGGCCGTGGCATTATGTCATTATTACCAGACTTCTTCCGTAACAGGCAAAGCTGTTGCAAAAACCGGTAAGGGCTGGGAGGATTTCATCAAGAACAACCCCGGAAGAATAACCCGGAAATAGTCCTAATTCAATGAGTCTTCATTCTCCTCATCCGGCACTTTAGCTTCATTTTCTTTTTTATCCACCCGGGTGATATCCATTCCATACCATCCTTTATCCTTGAACCATAGAACTTCCTTGAAACTCATAAAATAATCCACCCCACCTGATTTGAAATAGATCTTACCCGACAATTCAGGAAATGGAAACTCCGCATTTGCACTCATGACTGAATCGGCGGAATAGGATACAAAAACGGTTTTTCCCCAGTCTACCCCGTTTTTCTCGCCTTTCTTCAGGTACCGATGAAAATCAGAGAGGTATTCTTCTTTTAAACTGCTGTCTGTAATCTGGTTAAATATCTCCGTGAATGCAGCATTGGTGGTGTCTACACCAGACTGACGCTTCAAAATTTCCATCAGAAAATAACGGGTACCTGCCGCATCGGGGAAAAGGCGGATATAACCGGATTCATCCTTATCATGGAAAACGGAGAATATTTTCTGCACCATTATTTCCTTGCTGCCGACCTGTGCACGGCTATTAACTGTGCTGATGGCCAGCATTAAAATAAATACGAAACGAATCTTCATTTTTTATTGTTTTTACAAATGAGCAATTATTTTTTCCTGTACTTTTTTCAGGTCTTCCGGTGATGCCTGGGATTTGGATTGATTAAAATTCAGGTCATTGGCATTATTAATCGGCACCAGGTGTATATGCGCGTGTGGCACTTCCAGTCCGATCACACTGATCCCGCAACGATTACAATCAAAGGCTTTCTCGATGGCTTTGGCAATGGGTTGTGCAAACACCAGCATCTCCTGCAGGTAGCTGGCCGGCAGGTCAAAAAGGTTGTCCACTTCCGTTTTGGGTACTACCAATACATGCCCGGCCCGTAAGGGAAAGATATCAAGGAATGCAAAGAAATGATCAT
>CAUJFR010000318.1 GCA_963169885.1 Bacteroidota bacterium | reverse complement strand
TATGCCTGGAAAGCCTTTCAATCCTACAAGCCTGATTTTATTGATGAACATTATTATAAAGGACCCGATTGGTTTTTAAAAAACGCCGCCCGTTATGATAATTACGACCGCAAAGGATTTAAAGTGTTTGCCGGTGAATATGCAGGACATGGAAAAGACAATGCCCAGCCCGAATCCAAAAACTCCTGGTTGAGTGCCATGTCCGAAGCCGCCTTCATGACCGGTCTGGAGCGCAATGCCGATGTGGTACAAATGTGTTCCTACGCCCCGCTGCTGGCCCATGTGGATGCCTGGCAATGGCGCCCGGACCTCATCTGGTTCGATAATCTCCGCAGCATGGCCACGCCGAATTATTATGTACAGCAATTATATGGTACCAATAAAGGCACGCATTCAGTTCCTGCCTTGCTCGATGGGAAAGCTCTGAGTGGCAAGGACAGTTTATACGCCAGTGCCGTGATTGATTCTGTTACCAAAGAACTCATCATCAAACTGGTGAATGCCGGGGCGAAATCCGAGTCTTTCGAATTCAGTCTGGCCGGTATTAAAACATTGAAAGGGGAGATGAACATAACCACCCTGCGCCATGAGGAACTGCTGAGTTATAATACCCTGGATAAACCCATGACGGTAAAGCCGGTCAGTACACAAGTGCTGGTGAAGGGAAAGAAAATCGTACATGTGGCTGGTCCACGGTCATTTTCAGTACTGCGGGTAAAATACCAGTGAGTGATCACAAGCGGATTCGTTTCTGGGAGAAGAAATATCAATGATGCGTAATATGCGTGAATTATTCTTATACATTGTGGTAAGTGGCTTTTCATTTGGATTGTCTGCCCAACAGACCAGCTGGAAATTTGATTTCGGGTCCGGGAAAACGATGAAGGGGTATATCGCGGTAACTACTTCCACAATGTATGACGAAGCAATGGGTTATGGTTTTGATAAATACTCCACCGACCTGCAGGCAGCAGACGGCCAAACAAAGAACGCCCTGCTCACTGATTATATCAGCAGCAACAAACCTTTTTATTTCTCGGTAAAGCTTCCCGAAGGCAATTATGATGTGAAAGTCATCCTGGGCGATCCCCTTAGCACAGCTGCGGCCACCATCCGTGCCGAATGCCGGAGACTTATGATTGGTAATGTCGCTACGGGAAAAGGGAAATATGCCACCGTAAATTTCACCGTACATGTCAAAGACAGTCTGATCCGTAATGAAATGAAGGAAGTGGTCAGCAAAGTGCGGTTAAAGGAAAGAGAGATTAATTACCTGCACTGGGATAACAAACTCACCCTGGAGTTTAATGGTGCTGCCCCGAAGATCTGTGCGGTAGAGATCGCCCCAAACAAAACCGCTACCACTGTTTTCCTCGCTGGCAATTCCACCGTAGTGGATCAGGATAAAGAACCCTGGGCCGCCTGGGGACAAATGATCCCTTCTTTTTTTCAGGCAAAGAAAATGGCCATCGCCAATTATGCCGAATCAGGAGAGGCCCTCAATTCCTTCCGCAGTGCGAGACGTTTGGAGAAGATCCTCAGCCTGATGAAGAAGGGCGATTACCTGTTTATCGAGTTTGGACACAACGATATGAAACAAAAAGGCGAAGGTGTTGGCGCCTTCACTACTTACAAAAAAGAACTGTTGCGTTATATCAGTGATGTTAAAGCAAAAGGAGGTATTCCTGTATTAGTAACTTCCATGCACCGCCGGAGTTTTGACTCTGCCGGACATATCATCAACACCCTCGGTGATTATCCCGAAGCCGTACGTCAGGCCGCGAAAGAAACCAACACCGCCCTCATCGACCTCAATGCCATGAGCAAAACATTGTATGAAGCCTGGGGACCGGTTGAATCCCTCAAGGCCTTTGTCCATTACCCGGCCTATACCTTTCCCGGCCAGGATAAAAAACTGGAAGACAACACCCATTTCAATACCTACGGTGCCTGGCAGATCGCCAAATGCATCGTGAAAGGAATAAAGGAAGCAAAGCTTGGCATCGCCTCATCATTAAGAAAGGATCTGTCACCATTTGATCCAGCCCATCCTGATCCGCTGGAGAAATGGAACTGGCCCATGGGGGCGTATGTGACGGGGATGAAGCCGGATGGGAACTAGGGAGAAAGAAAATAGTAAATGGTAAATAGAAAATAGGGGCCTTCTAAGTGAAATAAGTTAAAGCCCGAAGGATAGTCTGACAAGATCATCCCATTCTGAATGATAAAAAGCAGGGAAGCCACTTTATGATGAATAAAGCCCGAAGGGCTGACATGATTATAGCCCCGGGTGTTAACCCGGGGAAAGATTGCGGAAAAGATGTATTAGAAAACCCCGAAGGGGTGGCATGATTATAGAATTGCTGTTAAGGGGTGTATTAGCCCCGAAGGGGTGAAATAGTTATAGCAAACAGTACGGCAGAAACCCTAAAGCCCCGAAGGGGTGACACAATAAAATGGTATCTGTATTTATAACGACCAATAACGATTGCATCGCCAAAAAAATATAACGCTGATGAAAAATCTATTAATCTTCTTTTTGTTACTGTTCGTGGCAAAATACGAAACATCGGCCCAGATCGGCCGCCGCTTCCCCTCCGAACGCAAAGAAATCACCGATCCCGTCACCGGACATAAACTCATCTTTCTCACCAGCACCCCGAAGGGTGATTCAAAAATTTATCAGACCCATAATCAATGGACGGCCGATGGACAATGGCTCATCTTCCGCTCCAACAGAGCCCGCAACGAAGCCCTGGCCGTCAATGAAAAGACCGGTGATATCGTACAAGTCACCGAAGGAGGTTATACCGGCATGCTCAATGTGGGGCGCTTATCGATGAAACTCTATTTCCTTCGTTATAAAAATGATCGTCCCAATGATACAGCCCGGAGAAGACCAACGGGTCCCCTGCAGGTGATCGAAGTAAATCTCGCGGCTGTACTTGATGACAGCAAGACCGGCAAGATGAAATCTGCCGATACCTATCAGCGTGTCTGTGGTACCATTCACGA
>CAUJFR010000317.1 GCA_963169885.1 Bacteroidota bacterium | reverse complement strand
CCAACGGGCTCATTACGGAAAAACAGATTGACGAACATCTGTTTAAAGTCCTTTCCGGACGATTTGAATTAGGAGATATGGATGCGCCACAAAATGTACCCTGGGCAAATATTCCGTACACAGTAGTGAACAATAAAGATCATCAAAAACTGGCACTGGATATGGCCCGGGAATCCATGACCTTGCTGCAAAATAAAAACAATATCCTGCCGCTGAATAACAGGCTGAAGAAAATAGCCGTCATTGGGCCCAATGCGGTGAACGAACCTATGCTTTGGGGGAATTATAACGGAACCCCTGTGCGTACCATCAGTATCCTGAATGGAATCTAATCTAATCTGACGCCCTATACTGTTGTGTATGATATAGCCTGTGACCTGGTGGAGAATAAAGTGACCCAGAGCTATTTTTCCTATGCAGTTGCAGATGGTCAAAAAGGATTTAAAGCTACGTATTGGAATAACCGGGAACGGTCTGACGAACCTGTTACCACTGTGCAGATCACAAACCCCTTTAAAATCACGACGGCTGGTAATCACGAATTTGCATCCGGGGTGAAACTGGAAGGATTTTCAGCCAGGTATGAAACGGAGTTTACGGCTCCGGCTACTGAAGAAATTGTGTTTAAATCCGGGGCAACCGGCTATTTCGAATTGTTTGTAAACGGGCAATCTTTAACCAGGTATAATAACTGGCGGACGCTCCCTTCCCGCATAGCTTATACCGTAGAAATGGGAAAAACCTATAAGATTGAAATCCGCTATGCCCAACTGAATAACTGGCAGGCCAATCTTGAATTCGATTTTGGCAAAGAAGTCGCTATTGACTTCAACAACCTCATCCGGAAACTGGAAGGGATTGATGTAGTGATTTTTGCCGGAGGGCTGAGCACACAACTGGAAGGAGAAGAAATGCCTGTCAATTATCCGGGCTTTAAAGGAGGAGACCGCACCGATATCCAGTTACCGGAAGTACAACGCCATTGCCTGCAGGCATTGAAAGCCGCTGGCAAGAAAGTAATATTCGTCAATTGTTCCGGTTCTGCCATTGGCCTGGTACCGGAAACAGAAAGCTGTGAAGCCATCCTGCAGGCCTGGTATGGCGGCGAGTCGGGTGGCCAGGCGGTGGCCGATGTGCTCTTTGGAGATTATAATCCTTCCGGAAAACTTCCGGTTACCTTTTATAAAGACACAACCCAGCTGGCAGACTTTGAAGATTACTCTATGAAAGGCAGGACCTACCGGTACATGACCACCGATCCGCTTTTCCAATTCGGCTTTGGACTAAGCTATACCCGTTTTAAGATTGGGGAGGCCAGCCTGGATAAAATAAGTATAAAAGCAGGGGAAGAATTGAATCTCACTATCCCGGTAACCAATACCGGCAACCGGAATGGCGTTGAAATAGTTCAGGTCTATATAAAAAAAACGAATGATCCTGACGGACCGGTCAAAACCCTGAGAGGATATAAACGGGCCGCTGTAGATTCCGGTAAAACAACAGCGGTAACCATTCCGCTGAATTCATCTGCCTTTGAATTTTATGATGCCACCCAATTAAAAATGGCCGTCACTCCTGGTGAGTATGAAATCTGGTATGGCAACAGTTCGGCAATAGCTGATTTAAAAAAGATAACGCTGTTAATTAAAAATTAAAATGCCAGTAAAAAAAATTATACTTCTGTTATTTCCGGTCATGCTTAGCCAATTAACAGCATCCCCCCAGAACCCCATCCTATTTGCGGATGTGCCGGATCTTTCCATGGTACGGGTGGGCAAGACCTATTATATGAGTAGCACCACCATGCACATGAGTCCGGGTGTACCGATCATGAAATCCGATGACCTGGTCAACTGGAAGATTATCAATTACGCCTATGATACACTGGCGGATGTAGATGCACTGAACCTGAACAATGGCAAAAGCGCTTATGGCCGCGGCTCCTGGGCCAGCTCGATCCGTTATCACAAGGGCTCTTATTATGTGTCTACCTTTTCATCAACCACCAATAAGACCTATATCTATACCACCCGAAATATTGAAAAAGGTTCCTGGAAGCGAATATCCTTCAGCCCCTCCTTTCATGACCACTCGCTTTTCTTTGATGAGGATGGACGCATATACCTTTTGTATGGAAACGGTAAACTCAGCCTGGTGGAATTAAAAAAAGATCTGTCAGGTGTACTGGAAAGTGGTATAAATAAAGTCGTTATTGAAAATGCCAGTCTGCCCGCCGGCACAAATATCGGGCTGGGTGCTGAAGGTTCACAACTCATAAAGAAAGATGGTTATTATTACCTGTTCAATATCACCTGGCCAAGAGGCGGTATGCGCACCGTGGTCGTACACCGGTCACAACAACTCACAGGCCCATGGGAAGGACGTTTGGGATTACAGGATCTTGGCGTGGCGCAGGGCAGTCTGATCGACTTACCTGATGGCCGATGGTTTGCTTACCTGTTTCGTGATTATGGGTCGGTTGGACGTATTCCCTATTTCGTATCAGTTCAATGGGAAAATGGTTGGCCTGTTTTTGGGAAAAACGGCAAGATCCCGGAAGCACTGGATTTACCTGTTTCCAAAGGGCTAATTCCCGGGATCGTTTCCTCCGATGAGTTTACCCGTAAAAAAAAGGACCGGGCATTGCCCCTGGTCTGGCAGTGGAACCACAATCCGGATAACCGCTTTTGGTCTGTTACAGCACGCAAGGGTTTTCTGCGGCTCACCACAGGACGAACGGATTCCCTGTTTGTCAGATCAAGAAACACCCTGACACAACGGACTTTCGGGCCGCTGTGTTCAGGCAGTACATTGATCGATGTTTCCGGAATGAAAGAAGGAGATGTAGCC
>CAUJFR010000316.1 GCA_963169885.1 Bacteroidota bacterium | reverse complement strand
ATCTGGTATGGACTCAGCAGTATTTTCGGGAGATTCCTGAACTACCTGCTGACCCCACTATTGGTTACGATTTTTGCTTCAGGTGAATATGGCAAGATCAGCACCCTTTTCACGATTGCCGCATTTTTGAATATTGTGTATACTTATGGACAGGAGACTTCCTATTTCCGTTTTTCTGCCACACACCCGGAGCCAAAAGTTTATAACACCTGTACTTCTACTATCCTGATAACCACTGTATTACTAACGGGATTTCTTTTATTAACTTCTTCTTCCCTGGCCGGGTTCCTGGAAATGCCGGATCATCCGGAATATATCAACTGGGTGATCCTGATTGTGGCACTGGACACGTTGAGTGTAATGCCATTTGCCAAACTCAGATTTGAAGGACGGCCCAGGAAATTTGCTGCCATAAAAAAACTCAATATCCTGATCAATGTGGGGCTTGTCATTTTCTTCCTGGTTGTCTGTAAGTCAGCATCCGAGAATAATAAAGACAATCTTTTTGCCGCCATTTATAATCCGGAGATCGGTCTTGGATATGTCATCCTTGCCAACCTGGCCGCAAGTGCCATCACGCTGATTTTATTATCCAGGGAGTTTTTCAAATTTCGTTTCAGGCTGAATCCTTCCTTCTGGAAACAAATGATGAGCTACAGCTGGCCGTTAATTATTGTAGGATTCGGGGGAATGGTAAATGAAACGATTGACCGTATCATGCTGCTTAAACTTTATCCGAGTACAACGGATGAAGCTTTCTCTCAGTCCGGCATTTACTCGGCCAACTATAAACTGGCGGTATTGATCGTACTGTTTATACAGGCTTTCCGGATGGGAGCCGAACCTTTTTTCTTCAAACAATCAACCAGTGAAAATGCGCAACGCACTTACGCCAGGGTGATGAAGTTCTTTGTGATCGCCTGCTGCTTTTGTTTTCTTGGTGTAACGCTCTACCTGGATATCTGGAAATATTTTATGGGCAGCAAAAGACCCGAATATTATTCCGGACTTAAAGTAGTGCCCTTACTCATGACGGCCAAGATTTTCCTGGGCATCTATTATAATCTGTCCATCTGGTACAAAATAAAAGACCGTAACCTTACCGGTGCCTGGATAACCCTCGGCGGAGCAGCGATAACCATTATCTTCAATTGGATCTTTATACCAATAATGGGATATATGGCCTGTGCTATTGCCACTATACTCTGTTATGGATTTATGATGGTGCTGAGCTACCAGCTGGGACAAAAACATTATCCTATCCCGTATGCCTGGAAAAAGCTGATGGCTTATATCGTCATCTGTTTGCTGCTATTTGGTCTTCACCAGGCATTCATACTCCTCGACCTGAATCTCTGGATCAACCGGGGCGTTGCCACCCTTTTCATCGGCCTCTTTACGCTGCTTGTACTTGGTGTGGAGAAAAAAGAGTTTGAAAAAATGCCATTAATCGGAAAACTTTACAAGAAAAAACCAGCCTATTAGTTAATTTCTTAGCAGGGGCTGTTCCCTGACAACCGACATCTGACATCTGACAACTTCCCTCAGCAGGGGCTGTTTCCCAACACCTAACAGCTAACAGCGAACAACTTATTGTAATGGCTGTTCCCCAACAACTAACAGCTAACACCAAACAGCTATCTTACCTGACAAACGGATTATTCCCCCTTTCATACCCCACCGTAGTCACCGGACCGTGACCGGAGTAAACTTTAGTCTCGTCAGGCAGTGTAAAAAACTGTGTCCGGATACTATCCATTAAGGTTTCCATACTGCCACCCGGCAGATCGGTCCGGCCAATACTGCGGTTAAACAGGACATCCCCGCCGATAATAAAACCATTTTCCGCACTGTAAAAGGAAATACTGCCGGGAGAATGGCCGGGAGTAAAGCGGATTTCAAGGGCATCTTCCCCGATTTTTATAAAATTCCCCTCTTTCAAATAAACCAGGGGGCCCTCATAATTGTCAAATGGAAGTTGCCAGCGCTCGCCTGACAGTGGCGCAAAATCCAGGACCGGCTTCTCCTTTTCGTGGATATGCAGGTCCAGTCCCCAGGTATCATGTACGAATTTGTTCCCGAAAACATGGTCCAGGTGACAGTGGGTGTTCAGCAGCAAAACCGGGGTGAGCCCGGCTTTCTCTATGCCCGTTTTTAATTCGTCCTTTTCAGCCGGAAAATAACAGCCCGGGTCAATAATGCAGCACTGTTTTTGTTCGTTATACAAAACATAGGTATTCTCCTGAACCGGACTAAAGGTGAAAGACTTAACAACTAACATGGATGGTTTTTTCGTACTTTTAAAGACAATCCCGGAAAGCCGGTTTCCGGAAGACCTGATACGGGGTCAAAAGTACAAAATAGCTACTTTTGATCCGGGATATCGTCCATTCACTGCTGATAGGGAAACGATGTTCCTGCCAGTGCCTCCTCTAAATGAAAAGGCAGGCTGCCAAACAAGAGAATTAAACGATTAAAGATTTTTTGAACAGTAAGTCATAGTCTATGAAGAAAGTCCTTAGCCTTATTGCCTGCCTCAGCCTCCTCTTTACACTGGAATCCACCGCCCAGGTAAATACCGTGGAATTCGGAAAAAACAGGGTCCAGTACCAGAAATTCAACTGGAAATACTACCAGACCGAAAACTTTAACAGTTATTTCAGCCAGGACGGGTTGGGATTGGGTAAATATGTGGCCCAGGTGGCGGAAGCCGAACTGCCCTCTATTGAAGAGTTTGTGGAGTATGGACTCCAGCGCCGGATCAATATCGTGATCTATAACAATTACGATGAAATGCAGCAGTCCAATATCGGCATCGGTATCGACTGGCAGAATACCGGCGGGGTAACCAAACTGGTGAATAATAAAATGATTGTTTACTATGATGGCAATCACGAGAACCTGCGCCGTCAGCTTCGTCAGGGTATTGCCCGCAACCTGGTGGAAAACCTGCTGTTTGGTGATGACCTGGGCGAATTTGCCGCTAACCAGGCCCTGCTGGATCTTCCGAAATGGCTGACCGATGGCTATATCGCCTATGCGGCCGAAAACTGGAACACCAGTCTGGATGATGAACTCCGTGGCGTGATGCTGGCCGGCAGTTACCGCAACTTCTACCAGTTTGCTTTCGAAAAGCCCCTGCTCGCCGGACATTCCTTCTGGAAATATATTGCTGATAAATACGGCAAAAACAAAACCACCTACTTCCTTTACCTGGCCCGGATCTACCGCAATCTGAATAACGCTTCGTATAAAATAGCTAAGAAAAAATTCAAGATCATCCTGCGTGATTTCATGACGGATGTACAGAATCAGTATTTCAAAGATATACGTGGCCGCCGCAATTCCCCGAAAGGACAACTCTCGGTGAGCGAGTATGTAGGTAAAAAAGACTATATCCACTTTAACGCCAACCCGGTGCCCCGTAGCTTTACTTATGCCGTGGTGGAGTTCAATCAGGGTCGTTACCAGGTGGTACTGATGGAAAATTTTGTAAACAAAAAAATATTGCTGAAACAGGGTGTGCGTACCCGTGAAGATGAAAAGCATCCGAATTATCCCCTCCTGGCCTGGGATGGGAAAGGTACCCGCCTGGCGGTGTTGTATCATGAAGACGGGAAGACCAAGTTCTTTGTCTATGATCTCGTCAACCGGGTTAAACTCTGGAAACAAACCCTGGATAAATTTGACCAGGTCCAGGATATGAAATACATGCTGGACAATAATACCCTGGTGCTGAGTGCTGTCCGGAGCGGTCAGTCGGATATCTATGTATACAAGATTGACAAACAGAGTATCGAACAGATTACCAACGATGTGTATGATGACCTCGACCCTTCTTTTGTCGCCTTCCCAAACAAAACAGGTATTCTTTATTCTTCCAATCGTCCCAGTGCAGAAGCCGGCAGCAGTGATGATTCATTACCGGCCCGCCATTTTAATGTGTACCTGGTGGACAACTGG
>CAUJFR010000315.1 GCA_963169885.1 Bacteroidota bacterium | reverse complement strand
ATTGATGTAGTCTGTTCCCTCGAGCCTTTAAAATAATAAACGAATAATTCAATTAACTATGAATAAGCTGGTACAAGGCCTCCTGGGACTCACCCTCCTTTTTGGCACGACGAACCTGATCGCACAAGAGGAGGATATGCTCAAACTCCTGGGAGAAGAAAAACCCAAAAAAGAGCGCATTAAATATGCATTCAAATCACCCCGGGTCATCAATGGACATTCCATGGAATTTCTAAATCCGGGTACCATGGACTTCCGGATCCTGCACCGTTTTGGTCAGCTGGATAAAGGGTATAAAAATTTTTTTGGACTCGATCAGGCCAGTATGCGGATGGGATTTGATTTCGGGATCATGCAAAACCTGATGGTTGGTATTGGACGGAGTACGTACAGAAAAGAAGTAGATGCTTTTCTGAAATATGCCCCGATCCGGCAATCCACCGGCCCCTGGCATTCACCGGTAACCCTGGCTTTCGTATCGGGGATTACGATGGACGGACTGGACTGGGCCGATCCCACCCGGAAAAATTTCTTCACTTCGCGGCTGGGCTTTTATTTTGAAGCCATCATCGGACGAAAATTCAGTGAGGCATTTACCCTGCAGATTGTTCCGACGATGGTACACCAGAACCTGGTGCCCCTGGAAACGGATCCCAATAATATCTATGCATTGGGAGTGGGCGGTCGCCTGAAACTTTCTCAGCGGGTGGCCTTTACCTGGGACTATTCGCATGTGTTGATCGGCATGCCGGACAGTGGCTACTATCATCCCTTGTCAGTTGGTTTTGATATCGAAACAGGCGGTCACGTTTTTCAGCTGCATTTTTCCAATGCGACAGGCATGAATGAAAGAGCTTTTATTACTGAAACCACCGGAAGATGGGGGAAGGCCGAAGTCCGGTTTGGATTCAACCTGTCCAGAGTATTTCAGATTAAAAAACCCAAACACAAAGAATAAACAGTTTTTACAGCCACAGCAAGTTTTTCTCCTTACGAACCACTTAACAAAAGACACCGAAGAGTATTACATCATCAAAAAAAAGTGATTTATGAAGAAAAACCTGCTGCTGGCAACATTTACTGTTGCCATTGCCTCCCTGTTTGCTATCCAGGCCTGTCAACATGAAATTCCCGGCGACCCCTGTTCCAAGAACCCGATTTTTCTATCTGTATCTAAAACCGATGCAACCGGAGCCTCCTCCAACGGCACCATTTCCGCCACTGCATCCGGTGGTGCTGATTTCAGGTACAGTCTGAATGGCGGCGCTTTTCAGGATACCGGATATTTTTCCGGACTAGCCCCTTTCCAGGCCTACAATGTAGTGGTGAAAAATAGTTGGGGTTGTTCAGATACCGCACAGGTATCTATTAATGCGAACAATCCTTGTTCAGGGGTTACCATTTCAGTAACAGCTGCCAAAACAGATGCATCACCGGGTACCAATAACGGAAGCATTACGGTTACCGCTACCGGCAGTACCGGCCTCACATACAGTATCAATGGTACTTCATTTCAGTCAGCTAATACATTTACCGGACTGGCGGCTGGTAACTATACCGTAACCGTGAAAAATGCAGCGGGTTGTACCGGCACTACACAGGTGACCATTGGAACCAATAATCCATGCGCCGGAGTGACCATCACCGTTACCGCCACAAAAGTAAATCCCACTACCGGGCAATCAAACGGATCAATCACCGCTGCAGCAACAGGGGGAACCGGTTTTACCTATAGTCTGAACAACGGGGCCTTTCAGACAGCTGCTACTTTCAGCGGACTGGCTGCAGGCAACTATACCGTTACGGCGAAAAATTCAAACGGCTGTACCGGAACAACTACGGTTTCACTGGGAGCAACCAATCCATGTAACGGAGTAACCATTACAGTTTCATTGACTAAAACGGATCCCAGCTCCGGTCAGTCAAATGGTTCGATAACCGCCACCGCCTCCGGAGCTACAGGCTTTACCTATAGCCTGAATACCGGGGCTTATCAGGCTTCCAACAGCTTCACCGGTCTGGCGGCAGGCACTTATACTGTAACCGCAAAAAGTTCAGCAGGTTGTTTGGGAAGTGCGCAAATAACCCTGACTGCGGCAAATCCCTGTACAGGTACAAATATCGTATTGACCAGCGTGGTAACAAATTACACTCCTTGTCTGACCCCGGCTACAGGAAAGATTACAGTCACCGCTACAGGTTCCACCGGCTTTACTTATAATGTAAACGGGGGTGCTTACCAGGCCAGTAATGTATTCAGCACATTGGCAGCGGGTAGTTACACCATCGGGGCAAAGGATGCAAATGGTTGTACAAAAACAGCGGTTGTAACAGTGGGCAATGCACCAATGGGCCCCTTATTCACGGAGGTGAAGAATATAGTCACCACCCGTTGTGGCGGCAGCGGATGTCATATGAACGGAGGGAATGCCGCCGGGTTTAATTTTGACAATGATTGTAGTATCGTATCACAATGGAGCAAGATCAATTCTTCTTCCGTGACGGGAAACAGTATGCCAAAATCACCACAGCCCAAACTGACTACCGCCGAAAAGCAAAAGATCACCAACTGGATAAATGCAGGACGATCCTATACCAATTAATATCCTTCTGCAACTTATACTAAATAAAGTGCTGTCATTAAGGACAGCACTTTATTTTTGCCAAAACCTCACGCATGGACCCCCTTCTATTTAACCGACTCGCCCGCAACCGCCGATCTGTTTTCCCGGATCAGTTTGATGCCGGTAAACCGGTGGATGATGTCATCATCAATGAAATACTGATCAATGCCTGTCAGGCACCCAATCATGGGCGTACTGAACCCTGGCAGTTTACCGTATTCAGCGGGGAGGGCTTGACAATGCTTGCGGAATTCCAAAGCAATTTGTATAAAGACCTGGCGGGTGAAAATTTTAAAGAAGCCACGTATGCCAAATTAAAGCAACAGCCATTAAAAGCCTCCCATATTATTGCCATCGGGATGAAGCGTTCTTCGTTGAAGAATATTCCGGAAATTGAAGACATTGAAGCGGTAGCCTGTGCCGTTCAGAATATCTATTTATCAGTGACTGCTTACGGGCTTGGTGGCTACTGGACTACCGGGGGAATTACCTATAAAGAAGAAGCTAAATCCTTTTTTGGTCTTGATGAAGCCGATAAACTGCTTGGATTTTTTTATATTGGACAAGTCGCTGTTCCTTCCGTGGGAGGCAGCCGCAGTCCGCTGGAACAAAAAGTGAACTGGATAAAATAAGATTATGGTAAAACAACCTGTTACTCCTCCCTATCATATTTATTACCCGGTAAAAGTGGCAAAAAGTAAAATTGCCGGGAAAGGGGCCTATGCCTTACAGCGAATTCCTGCCCGTAAGAAAATTGGCGACCTGGGTGGTGTGATCATCACGATGAAAGAAGCAATGCGGCTGATCAAAAACCTGAAAGTGATCAACCTGGTGGAACTGGACAATAACCTGGCGCTGAATGCCTCTGCCAATCCCAATGATATGCGCTTTATCAATCACTCCTGTGGTCCGAACACCTATTTACGGGTAATGAAAGACCGGGTGGAGTTTTATGCCCTTCGGGATATTAAGAAAGGAGAAGAACTGAGCTGCGACTATGGCGAAACGCACCATGAAGGCAAACTCCCTTGCAAATGCGGGGCAAAAAACTGCCGCGGCTTTATCTGATCTTGTTTGTAATCAATATCGTTATTCATTCAGACAAAATTTGCTTTCTTCACGCTTTATTGCAATATGAAAAAATTATCAGTGCTGGCTTTTATAGCGATGGGGTTTATGATTTGTATATCATTTACCAATCAATCGCTCCGCCATCAGTATAGCCGCCCTGCCGCTGAATGGCCGGCCCCCCGGGTGGATGAAGGAGTCAGCTGGACCGAGCTGGGAGCGCTCCCTCCGGTGCCGGTGGATCTGACTAATGATTCTATAAAAAATATTGTAGAACTTGGCAAAGCCCTCTTCTTTGACCCCCGTCTCAGCAGTTCAGGAAAAATTTCCTGTGCCACCTGTCATGATCCTGCCTTAAACTGGACGGATGCAAAACCCCGGTCTGTCGGACATGAAGGTGCCATGGGGAAAAGAAATGCCCCAACGATCCAGAACAGCTGGTTTTATAAAAAACTTTTTTGGGATGGGCGTTCACGTGACCTGCAGGATCAGGCTTTTGCTCCCATCGTCAGTGAATCAGAAATGAATAGTGAGATGCACGATGTGGTGCGCAAACTACGCCGCATTAACGGGTATACGGAATGGTTTAAAAAGGCCTTTGGATCGGAACATATTAACCCGCACCTGATGACGGAAGCCATTGCGGTATTTGAAAAATCAATCAGCAGTGGCGAAAGCCGTTTTGACCGGTTTATTAAAGGGGATCACCGGGCTTTAAACAAAAGTGAATTACGGGGACTTCACCTGTTCCGCACCAAGGCAGGTTGCTTCAACTGTCATAATGGCCCCCTGTTTACCGACAATCAGTTTCACCGGCTGGGAGCGGTGATTAACAACCCATATGATACAAAAGATGTGGGATTATACAAAGTCACCCACCTGGATGCCGATACCGGAAAGTTCAGAACCCCCTCTCTCCGGGATGTGATGCGGACCGGCCCCTGGTTTCATGATGGCTCAGAAAATAATATGGACAGCCTTATTTTCCGGTTTCATCTCAACAGCCCGGGCCCCAATGGTGTATTCAGACCACTGAACCTCAGCAGGAAAGAACAAAAAGACCTCCGGGCCTTCCTGGAAGCACTATCAGCTCCGCCAGTTCCCTTTAATCGCCCGGCTTTACCGCAATAGGCAACTATTTCAACTGAAAACCTATCTTTGTTTATACACAAAAATCAATTCAAAAAAGATACACATGAAAAAATTCCTTTTAACACTTTTTGTTGCTGGTTTTGGTTTTATCGCAAATGCCCAACCTCCTGAGGGGGAAGCCAAACCGGGTGAATGGTATGGCGATAAAGTAACCACCGAGGGGGCTGTAAATCTGACCGATGTGGTAGCCAAACTGAACGGGGGTGCCGAATTCCCGGAAGTAAAGATCCAGGCGAAAATTGTGGAAGTATGCCCCAAGAAAGGCTGCTGGCTCAAACTCGAACTGGCGAATGGTGAAACAGCGATGGTTAAAATGAAAGACTATGGTTTCTTCCTGCCCCTGGCGGCTAAAGGAAAAACAGTAATCATTGATGGTAAAGTGGAACTGAAAACCACTTCCGTTGCAGAACTGAAGCACTATGCCGAAGATGCCAAAAAATCAAAAGAAGAAATTGACGCAATCACCCAGCCGGTGAAAGAAGTGAAAGTGCTGGCGAAAGGGATTGTGGTGGTGAAGTAATCAACGACCTTATTTATACAAGGGCTGCTCCGGAAAGGAGCAGCCCTTTTTTTATGCTTTCCGTTTTGCGTAAACCAATTTCCCGATACGGCAGGTATACAGACTCAATGCATTTTAGTTTTGTTCCCGCAAGAATAATGTGTAAAACGAAAAATCATTGAAATGAAAACAACCACACTGCTTATAGCTATTCTCTTCTTACTTGTTTCCGGCATCCGGGCCCAGGAAACTGAAACGACACTCAACGGAACCGTTAAAACCAGCGATGGAAAGCCGGCCTCCATGGTCAGTGTCATTCTCAAAGAATTGAAAAAAGGCGTGATCACTGACGAAATTGGTCAATTTCAGTTTAAGGGCATTAAAGAAGGACGGTATACGATTATTGTATCCTTCGTGGGACTCGAAACCGTGGAATCACAAGTGACCTTTAACGGGAAGGATAACCGCATATTTGATTTCGTACTCCGGGAAAACCATAACGAACTGGAAGAAATCGTGATTACCTCCGGGTATACATCCAATGAAAAGAAAATGACCACCGGAAAAATCAATATACGCCTGATGGACCTGCCGCAAGCCGTAACCGTGATCAGTAAAGAAGCGATTGAGCGGCAACAGGCCCTGCATCTCAGTGATGTGCTGCAGCAGGTCAACGGTGTGTACCTGATGGGAAATACGGGAGGTTTCCAGGAAGAAATTGCCGCCCGGGGATTTTCGTTTTCGAGTTCAAATACTTTTAAAAATGGAGTGCGGTTCAATAATGCAATTATGCCGGAAATGAGCAGCATCGAGAAACTGGAATTTTTAAAGGGGGGTAGTGCGATCCTGTTTGGGAATGTGGCTCCCGGTGGTATAATGAATATTGTGACTAAAAAACCCAAATTTGAACAGGGTGGAGAACTGGGTTTCCGGACCGGAAGTTTTGGTTTCTATAAACCGTCCCTGGATGTGTACAGTGGTTTTGGTAAAAAGAAACAGGCCGCATTCCGGGTAAATACTGTTTATGAAAAGGCACAGAGTTTCCGGGATTATGTATCGTCCGAACGCTATTATATTAATCCATCCCTTTTATTTAACCTGTCTTCAAAAACAGAATTGTTAATCCAGGGGGATTATCTGACTGATAACCGGACACCGGATTACGGTACCGGGGCGATCAATTATACAGTAGCCCGGGTGCCTAGAAATACCTTCCTGGGTAATGCCTGGAACTATAACAAAGTCCGGCAATCCACGGCAAATGCCACACTGACTCATCATTTCAATAAACAATGGCAATTGACCAGCATTGCCGCTTTCCAGCAATACAAAAGCAACCTGTTTGCTGCTTCCAGACCTAACACCAATAGCAACTTTGTGCAGCCGGATGGTACCTGGATCCGGGGGCTTCAGAAAACAAGTACAGATGAAAACTATTTCCTGCTCCAGGCCGACCTGAACGGGAAGTTCAGACTTGGCAGCACTGAACATACCCTCCTGGCAGGTGCAGATGCCGACCTTTACCGCACCAAAGCCGGCACATTTATTACAAACGGTTACAATAATGCATTAGCCAACACAAGTATCCGGAATAAAAACATTTATGATACAATCAATATATTCGATCCCTATGGAGCATCCTTTACAAAACGGAGTGATATTCCCGATCTGGCACCGAATCTCTTAACCACCAGCCCGGTGCAACGGACCGGCGTATATGTACAAGACCTGATTAGTTTATCTGAAAAGATTAAAGTGCTTGCAGGTGTTCGTTACAGTATTCAGCAAAACCGGAGGGCTTCAGTCGATACGTTGGCCAAAGGAACAAGAGGCTATACCAAAGCTTATACAACAGCTGCTTTCAGTCCACGCCTAGGGTTGGTTTATCAGCCGCAGAAAACCATTTCACTATTTGTAAGCTATACCAATAACTTCAGTCCTAATGCAGGGGTCGATACGCTGAATAATCCGCTGAAGCCATCAATAATCGACCAGGTGGAACTGGGAATGAAATCTGATCTGTTTCATAAACTGCTCACGGTAAACTTTACCACCTACCTGATCCGTAACAGTGATTTTGCCCTGTCTGTCGTGAATCCTCCTGCCACTGTTCCTGCAGCCAGAGAACTGGTGGGCGAAGTAACCAGTAAAGGGGTGGAACTGGATATCACAACGCGCTCTATCAACGGATTCGTTTTTATTGCAGGGTATAGTTATAATGATACACGATATACCCGTTCAAACGGACATAACAGTTCCGTACGTGCCGGTGACCGCTTACGTTATAATCCTTCCCATACCGCCAATGCCAGTCTCTTTTATACATTCGCCGGGACCTCCTTGTTAAAAGGATTTAATCTCGGGATCGGCTCATTCTATGTGGGCGACCGGCTGGCCGGCAGAAACACCACCAGTACCAATCCCGGGTATAAGCTGATGGCCATTCCTGATTACCTGCTGGCAGATCTTTTTGCCGGATATGCATTGGGTAAATATGCCGTGCGGCTCAAAGTATCAAACCTGGCCAACACACTCAGCTATAATGTACATGATGATAATAGTGTAAACCCGATTGCTCCCAGGCAGTTTTCTGCTTCAGTATCCTATAAATTCTAAGCAGCCGGTATTATGCACCCTCTTGATGCATTGGGTAGTTTAAGAAATCAGATTATCCAATGCATTGTTGTTTAAACAATGATGACCCTGCTCAATATCCTGACTGATCTTAAAACGGACCTTGTCATCTTTTTGTCAAAGATGTGACAGTTTTAATAAGCTGACAATCAGATGATAAATCTCATCATTTCGTGGAGAATCTTTGCGTCAGAAACGAAAATTATGAGAAAAGTTCACCTCTTATCAGCTTCGATCCTCCTCCCGCTGGCCCTCCTGGCCCAGCCCGGAAGACGATCATTACCGGAAGATACCACCCGTGCAAAAGAAATGGAAGCCATTGTGGTTACCGGTCAATACAGACCCCAATCCGTCAAAAATTCAGTGTACCAGGTAAAAGTGATCAGCCGTGAGCGGATAGAAAAGCAAGGAGCCACCAAACTCCAGGACGTGCTGAGAAATGAATTGAACCTGCGTTTCTCCCAGGACCTGGCTACCGGAGGTTCGGCTATCTCCATGTTAGGTCTCAGCGGACAAAATGTAAAAATCCTGCTCGATGGATTACCCATCACCGGCCGGCAGGGAGTAAACAATGAATTTGATATCAGTCAGCTCGATATAAACAGCATCGAACGCATTGAACTGGTGGAAGGCCCCATGTCAGTAGTCTATGGTGCCGATGCCCTGGCTGGTGTTATTAATATTATTACTAAAAAAGCAGATAATGCCCGTCTCTCAGTGAATGCCCGCCTGCATGAAGAATCCGTAGGGAATGAATATGGACTGAGTAATGGCATCCACAATCAGCAACTGGGACTTACCTGGAAAAAGAAAAACTGGGAAGCCGGTGGAAGCATAGCGCATAATTTTTTTGGTGGCTGGAAAGATACGGCCGTTGCCCGCGAACTGGTATGGCATAAAAAAGACCAGCGCCTGGTGAATGGTTTTTTGGGTTATAATAACGGTAAGCTCAACCTGCGTTACCGCATCGACGGACTGGATGAAGTAATCACCAATCCCGGTAATTTCCTGCCCTTCCCGGATGCCATTACCGGAGACACATTGGCCTATGACCAGGAATACCTTTCACGCAGGCTGATGCACCAGTTTCAGGGCAGCTATTTTGCCAACAACAAACTCAATCTCCAGTTGCAATCAGCTTTTACTGATTATCGTCGCCAGGTATACTCCACCACCTTAAATAAAACAGATGGGGATGTAAGACTGGATATGGGAGAAGGACGCAACGCTGTAGTGAATTTTACAGGATTTACCTTAAGAGCTACCGCCGCTTATAAACTGAATACCGTATTCAGTTTCCAGCCAGGGGTGGATATAAATCTCGACAAAGGGGATGGGGAGCGACTGAAAGCCGGTGCTAACGAAGTGAATGATTACGCATTCTTTATCAGTTCGGAGATCACGCCGAATGAAAAAATCAATATCCGCCCCGGTCTTCGCATGATCCGCAATTCAGTATATGATGCACCTCCCGTCATCCCTTCACTGAATACAAAATTCCAGCTGAGCAATGCGCTTGATCTGCGTCTTTCCTATGCCCGCGGTTTCCGTTCACCTTCTCTGCGCGAACTCTATTTCAGTTTCTTTGATGCCAATCACCAGGTAGTGGGCAATCCGGATCTGAAAGCCGAAACCTCCCATAGTTTCACCGGCGCGTTAAGCTGGAAGAAAAAACTGAATGACGATCTCCGCTTAACCGCA
>CAUJFR010000314.1 GCA_963169885.1 Bacteroidota bacterium | reverse complement strand
TCCCACTTCATCAAACCAGATCCCAGCCTGCAGACATACTTCTTTCCAGATACTCCGGGAGCGGAGCGCTGTTTCATACCATTCCCCTTCCGGTTGTCCTACCGGCCATACCATACCAAAATTCCGGATGGAAGCTCCCACAGCTTTGCCACTCCGCTCTATGACCCTTACCTTATACCCCTTTAAAGCCAGTGCCCGCGCTGTAGCCAAACCAGCGATACCCGCACCAATAACAATTGCATTCTTTAACATAGCTATTCCATTTTATGAAATGAACTCTTCTTGTGTTTTCTTTTAAAATAAAGGGCCGACAGTATGACAAGCAATATACCGGCAACAGACCCGATCAGTACAAGACGGATGAAAAAGCCGGTCCACGACAAATCCACCCGGGTGAAATTTTTGACAAAAAGAATACCGGTACTACCGAGGTACCCGAATGAATCAGCCACATAGATAATAAAACCGGCATTGCTGATATAGCGGAAGCTGGCGATGAGTCGTTCGAACAACATGCAGTTAAACGGCACATAGCCGATATAAAGTCCTACCCCGCTAAGCGTCATCCACCAAAATGGTGAAATTCCGTCTTCCAGAAAGAGGATCGTGCTGAATATGGAGATTAAAAATCCGGCGACAATTACTACATGATTGATCAGCAGGGCCCGTATATTTTTCCGGATCAGGATCAGCAAACTCATTAATACCAGTACCAGCAGTGAAGCAGGCAGCTCACTTTGTGTAAACACAGCCGCATTATTTGCAAAACCCAGTTCACTCCACATATTAGAGGCGAAATTGCTCCGGTAATCCCTGATAATAGTCAGCATTACATAGGAAACAATCAGCAAGAATAAGCCTGGAAAAAAAGTTTTGATAAAATCCCTTCGTCTTTTCGGACTCATGGGCTTTCGTTCCGTACGGTAATAAATATCCCGCTGATCCGGTAAGGGGGTCTTATCCAATAACCAGGTAAATAATATAAGTACCGGAAAGAACAATAACCCGGTTACCCAGGGCATCCAGTATTCAGATACCGACCATTCGAGCAACACAAATTTCCCGGCAGATTGTGCAAAACCGGAAGCAAAAATAAAACTGGCTGATAATACCGCACCGAGTAGCTCGGTGGTTCGCCTGCCTTCCAGGTAACTAAACACCAGACCGTAGATCACGCCGAGCGGAAACCCGTTAAAAAAAAGGAACAACACATTAAAAGGTGCCGGAAACAAGGCAAAAAACAAAAGTGAAATCCAGGATAAAAAAATAAGCTTCAGAATGGCCGGAGCCCGTTTATCGGTCTGCATAGAACCAATAAAACCGATCCCGAAAAACTTGCTGGCAGTATACCCGATCGTCTGTGCAATGACAAGCCAGATTTTATAATCAACGCCGGCAAAGCTGATTCCTGAGAAATCGGCTGCGGTAAAAGGTTTACGGAATGCATACATACAGGTATACACACAAAAAGCTGAAAGGGCAGCGAGCATTGATACCTGCCATTCTTTCCTGCTCAGTTGCAAGGAGAGAGTATTCATCAGGAGAGTATAGCAGGTATATCAGAAAGCTGGTTCAGAATATGACTGGGATTGCCTGCTTCGAGGACTTCCCGGGTGGTAGCCCCGGTAGTCATGGCAATGACTAAGCGGCAACCTGCATTCCGTCCTTCTTCTATATCTACTGGGGTATCCCCGATTTTTATTACTTCGGCGGCATCTTCCACGCCCGCCCGCTTCATCAGCTCACTGATCATATAAGTATAAGGGCGACCCATAGCTACTTCATTGCTCCCGATATAATCATCCACCAACCCTTTTTCTTTCCATTGAAAACGATGCACGATGGTATCCGCAATCCGCTTTGAAAAACCGGTATTCAATGCAATACGGATTCCTTTTTCCTTTAACAGTAAAAAAATATCCTCCGCGCCGGGCATTGGTTTTACAGCCGGATCAAATTCATAAAAATCAACCATCTCCTTTTCAAAATCCGCATGAATCTCTTCTATAAATTCCGGATCCGGATCCACCCCGATTTTTTCCAGCATCAGCTGAATGGCCAAGGGCTTATGATAGCCCATCAGGGGATTGGCATCCGCTTCATTAATTTCAAGACCGTGACTGGCAAAGGCATTCCTGAACGCTTGGGCTACATTATTACTATCCATGACGGTGGTGCCTGCTATATCAAATACAGCGAGTTTGATTGACATACTAAATATTTCCCGAAAGGTATTGGGAAGTAATAGTATGCCTGTTAAGCCAGCATGAACAAACCTTTAACTCTGTGTGATTACATCAGAAGACGAAAGTGGCAGAAAGCCATCCGGAGCGACCCACCCCATTGATACCGGAACCATGGGTGCGGTAATCTTCATGCAACAGGTTCTGGAGTCCCAATGAAAAGGAAATCTGCTTCAATTTATAACCTCCGTAAAGATTAAACAGGTTCCAGCCTGGTGTACCCCCTGCAGGAATACGATTATCTTCCTTATCGCCCTGTGCCAGTCGTTTCTGTGCAGTAGCAAACTGCCATTCAGCCGCGGCAAACCAGGCATTATTCCTGTACGTGACGAGCCCTCTTCCATTAAATGGGGGTATCCGGCGCAAGGGTTCCTGCCGGGTCAGACTCTGTCCAAAAGTATAGGCCAGTCCTCCTTTGATGTCAAGCTTACCGGTAATCTGTGCCGAAAATGAGAACTCCGTACCACGAAGGAAGGCCGCATCTGTATTCTCTTTCCGGTAAACGGGATACCCACTTATCACTTGTCCTTCTTCCCTGACCCTTGTTATCAGGTTACTGATATCCATATAAAAGAACGCGGCGGCAGCACTGATCCTTTTTCCCCGGATCTTATAACCCAGTTCTGTTTGCGCAGATTTTTCCGGTGCCAAGCCAGCAGCAGGTACTTCATACCTGAAATCCACAATACCGAGGGTACCCATATCATCAATATTCGGTGCCCGGAAACCGCTGCTGTAGGAAAGATATACAGACTGCGTTTTGCTGAGTTTATATAAAATGGCGGCATTATATACAAAGGCTGAAGGA
>CAUJFR010000313.1 GCA_963169885.1 Bacteroidota bacterium | reverse complement strand
CCATCGACGGCGATATCCCCCCCAGCCAGAAAAACTATGATGTATGGCTGCTGGCGATTGACGCAGCCGGCAATAAAATACTAAGTAAAATCTATGGTGGCTCACAAAACGATGTGGCCTATTGTATGACCAAAGGAGCGGATGGCTCATTAACCATGGCTGGTTATACCACTTCCAATGATGGCGATGTAAGCGGGGCCAAAGGCAGCCAGGATTACTGGATCCTTAATGTTTCGCAGAAAGGCAAACTGAACTGGCAGAAAGTATTCGGGGGCACCGATGCCGAATATGCGAAAACCATCCTCACTGATAAAGACAGCAGTTATATCATTGGCGGTGTCACTTATTCCAATGACGGAGATGCCAGTGCCTCTCTGGGTGAAGGCGACTTTTTCACGCTCAAACTTCGCCCCGATGGCAGTCTTGCCTGGAAGCAACACTGGGGCGGCAGCGGCAATGATCACCTGCGGGCCATCGTCCGGCACCCTTCTAAAGATGAATACTACCTGGCCGGGGATTCTGACTCCGGTGACGGGGATTTCAGTAATGCACAAGGTGATGCGGATTTCGCCATCATTAAACTGAAAATTCCGGAACTCAGTACCCGGGATTCCGCTGTTTGTAATATCAGCGGTTTCATTCCATTCCGGGATACACTGCCTGATATCTGTGGTAATGACTCGGCAATAGTAAATTATCATCCTGTCCCGCTCAGCGGGCCATTTGACAGTATAAAAAAGATCGATACCATTTTCGCCGGACAACGTATTACCCTGCACAGTAATGGAAATGGCAACATCACCTGGAACTCCCACTCTACCCTGAGCTGCACCAGTTGTGCAAGCCCGGTAGCCACTCCGCTTACCACTACCCGCTATACGGCCGTAAATGAATCACCATTGGGTTGCCGCGTGACTGACGAATTCACCGTTGTGGTGCTTAATGATGCAGTGGTAGCCATACCTACCGCCTTTACCCCGAACGGGGATGGACTCAATGATTATTTCGGACCGTTGGGAAAAGTGCCGGACGGATACCGTCTGCAGATATTTAACCGCAATGGAGAAGTGGTCTTCCGGAGTTCCTCCATCAACCAGCGGTGGGATGGCCGCTATAACGGAATGCTTCAGCCGGCCAGTGTATTTATTTACCTGGTGGATTATAAAGACATGCAACAGAAAATGCACCAGCAGAAAGGCACATTTGTGCTGATCCGCTGATGCTTAAAAACCATAAACCACAGCTATGGACAGGAGAGATTTTTTTAAAACAGCCAATCGTACCACACGGAGCAAAACCAGTAGCGGTAAAAGCCGGAAAATGTTATTCGCCGGACTGAATCCTTACAGCGGTTCCTGGACAGTAAACGAAGTAACGCACTTGCTTAAACGCACCATGTTCGGGGCAAAAAAAGCGGATGTGGACTATTTCCTGTCCCGCACCCCCGATGAAGCGGTGGATGAACTGCTGAATACCGGTTTTACACCGGCACCTCCGTTACGTGATTATGGATTACTGGAAGATGAAGGCGTATGGTATGATGACCTGGGTGTGGCTATCGGTCAGACCTGGGTGAACGATCCGAATACGGCCAGTTTTGAAGGCATCCGCGGATCAATCAACAGCCGCCGGGCAGATAGTCTGAAAAAGTGGTGGTCCGGACTGATCCTGAACCAGCAACGCAGCATACAGGAAAAAATGGTGATGTTCTGGCATCATCACTTCTCTATACAGTCCACCGAAGTGGAAAATGCGGCTATGCTTTACCGGCACCACAATCTGCTGCGGACAAATGCCATGGGCAATGTAAAGACCCTGGTCCGGGAAGTCACGATTGACCCTGCGATGCTGATCCATCTCAACGGGTACCTCAATACCAAACAAGCACCCGACGAGAACTATGCCCGGGAATTACAGGAACTTTTTTCCATTGGCAAAGGGAATGATTCCCTATATACAGAAGATGATGTGATAGCGGCCGCAAGGGTATTGACCGGCTGGCGGATCACGGATATTCCGCTCGGTGTTTATTTCGATACCAACGCGCATGATACCGGCTCTAAAAGCTTCTCTGCCTTTTACAATAGTACCA
Source organism: Bacteroidota bacterium (assembly GCA_963169885.1). Lineage (GTDB taxonomy): Bacteria > Bacteroidota > Bacteroidia > Chitinophagales > Chitinophagaceae > JJ008. Next base: position 862 of record CAUJFR010000313.1, on the reverse strand, counting down.
CGATCGCCGGCAGTACCAATCCCGACCAGGAACTGGATGCCCTGATGGATATGCTATTCAATACCACGGAAGCCGCGCGGTTCATCTGCCGCAAACTTTATAAATGGTTTGTCTACTATGATATCAGCGAAACAGTGGAAGCTGAAGTAATCACTCCGATGGCAGACGTTCTGATCGCTAATAATTATGAGGTCAGACCCGCCTTATCCGTTTTATTCAAAAGCGAACATTTCTTCGATGTGCTTAATCAGGCTTGTTATATCAAGACGCCATTTGATATGATCGTGGGTACTCTCCGGGAATTCAACGTTACTTTCCCAGTATATACCGACCATGTGAACGGCTATCCTTTCTTCAGTAATATCTACGGACAGGCAGCAGATATGCAACAGCAACTTTTCCAGCCACCTGATGTATCGGGCTGGCCTTCTTATTACCAGGAGCCGATGCATTATGAATTATGGGTGAACAGTAATTCACTCCCAAAGCGGGCGGATTTTACAGATGCCCTGGTGAATGATTCAGTGATTGACGTGCGGGCCTTTGCCGGGTATTCATCCAATCCGGCCGATCCGAATCAGCTGATTGACGATGTGACCGCATTATTACTGCGTTATCCGTTATCTGCCAGCTCAAAAACATATGTAAAGACACATTTCCTGACCAACAATACAACTGAGGATAGTGTCTGGACCAATGCCTGGAACGGCAATGACAATGCGGTGATCAACACTTCACTGAAGGACCTGTTCCGTTTCCTGATGAACCTGCCCGAATTCCATTTATGCTGATGACCCATTTCTCCAAGTAAACACAAAACCATGATGAACCGCAGAAATTTTTTACAACATACCGTACCCCT
>CAUJFR010000312.1 GCA_963169885.1 Bacteroidota bacterium | reverse complement strand
CTGCGTCAAAAGGATGGTGGCCGCGAAATACACGAAAAGGCACGAATAATACAGAAAGGCAAGTATAATATCCCGCTAAGAATAAAAAGAGTTTCCGGATATGGATGCGTCTTCTACTTTCGGAAAGTCTTATAAGCTTTGCGGGATAAATTATTTGCCTGCGGCAAAAGGAGGGTGGCCGCGAAATACACGAAAAGGCACGAATAATACAGAAAGGCAAGTATAATATCCCGCTAAGAATAAAAGAGTTTCCGGATATGGATGCGTCTTCTACTTTCGGAAAGTCTTAAAAGCTTTGCGGGATAAATTATTTTCCGCGGCAAATTGGGTTGGCCACTAAAACATACAAAGGGGCCACGAAAGAAATACAGAAAGGCAGACTCCCGCCTCCCGACAGGTGCAGCACTAGAATAGAAAAACCACCTATTCATAAGTGGTCTTTCTAAAGCAGCCAGAAGGGGTTCCATCCTGTCTTATTGCCATTCAGACATCAACGTCCTGGCAAATCAGTTGGTTACAATTTTTTTATTCTTATCGTTTGCTGGGCTCCATCAGTGGTATTTACTTTTAAGAGATAAATACCGGTCGGGAGATTACTGACATCATAGGAAACCTGCGGCTGGTTCCATTCTTTGACCTTTTCTCCGTTGATGGAATACAATTGAATAGTACTGAGTTTTGTTTTTTCAACATTGCCGACATATAAGAGCTTATCTGCCGGATTAGGATAGGCAATGATCCGGTTAAATCCGGCATCTGCATCCACCTTTAATACTTCAGAGTAGTACGATTTACCGTCTTTGTCTACTTCTTTGATCCGGTAATAAACCACTGTTGGAATGTACTCTTTATCAGTATGCGCATATGTCTGCTGAAGATCACTATTCGTAGCCTTCATATTTGACAATATGACCAGCCAATCGCGGCCGTTGATACTTCTTTCCACTTCAAAATGGCTGACCATGGTTTCCTGTTCGGTGATCCATTCCAGCTGTTGGGTTTTGTATTTGCGGAAGACTTTTGCATCGCCCCATTTCAATGGGAGGGTATTGGCAAAAACGACGTTAGTGGTGCTGCTGGCCGTTGTGCCATTGATCGCGAAACCAATCAGCGCGGTGGCCGGGCTGGAAGTACTGGTTAAAATAACTGTGTATGTTCCATCATTGTTATCGACTACTGTTCCCAGTGTTCCGGCCGAGCTGGTCAGGGTGATTGTTCCCCCACTGGTTGTTAAATTAGTTCCACTGGCATCTTTTAACCGGATCGTAATGGTGGTTGTACTGATACCGTTTGCCGTGATTAGCGACTGTGCCACGCTGATGGTTGAAGTAATGGAACTGGCAGCAACCGGTACATAACCGCATATACTGATATTGGGTGTGCCGGAACAATTAAAGGTATTTACATTTGTATCGGTGCTGGTATTATCGCCCATACTACCGCCCACTTTATGGCCTACATAACAGAACTGGGCACTGCCTTCGCGCAGGTATACCAGGGTATGACCTCCTACTTCTACGGAGACCGCTTTGTCGGTGCCGGAAGTAAACCCTCCCGGAAAGCCAGGATCATAGGTGCTTCCGTCAGTGGCTCTGCCGAGCATCATTCCGTCGTTTTCTCCCCAGGTATACAGATTGCCGGTACTGGTTATCGCCGCTATCCCGGGATAAGACGCATCGTGTTCCTGTACGGAGATATAACTGACATTGGTAAATTCAGTCGTGCTGTTTACTTTGGCTTTTACCCAGCTTTTCTGTTCCGTTGTGTTAAATGTGCCACATTGTTTTTTAGCATTGTTGCCTAATGCATATAAACTACCCAGGTTACTGACCAGATAAAATGTATTTTTCACGGTGCTGGATCCTTTCACACCACCAGTTACCCCGATCATTTTCGGAATATTGGAAGAAGAAAATTCAGCAGGAAGGGTCATGAGTGTTGCGTAATTCTTGGATGAAGAATTATTTGCATCACCCAGATAAACAGAATTACCCCAGGCATAAACCTGTCCGGTGGAAGTAAGTGCCATAATGGCTCCATACGTACTGTTACTGACCTGACCGCGTACGGCCGTTACACCGGATAATACAGTACTGGCATCTTTCTTTACCTGGTGCCAGGTAGTGGTGGCCGCTGCGGCCCCGTTACCTTGCATATTCGCCCCGGCCTGTGTCAGTACCCAAATATTCCCTCCGGAAGTCAGTAAAATCAATGTTTGGTAAGACGCTGTCATTTGTAATACATCTTCCGGAGCAACCCCACTTGGTAATTTAGTGGAGGCGTCGCCACCAGTTGGTGTTCCGATTTTTTGAAAAACAGCACTGCTGGTCAGACTATTGGCCAGTACATATCCTTCCGTACCCCAGGCAAAAAGCCCGGTGCTGGTCAGCAGGATCGCTTGTTCTTTACCACTACCACCTGCACCACCAATGGTTGCTTTTAGTGGTGTTCCGGTCAGTGCCGGGTAATTAGCAACAGTAATATTCACCGGGGTAAGCAAGTCCCCGGTTCCTGCATTATTTACGTCCTGTCCCCATACGGCAAAACTGCCGTCATTTTTTAAAGCAATAGACTGGTGATAGCCACTGACTACCTTGTCATATTTTTCATTGACATTACATTGAGCATATGTCGTGGTTGAAATACACAGACAAGCAAATATGCCTGTTGTGAAAAGGATGGAAGCTCTTTTCATGGTACGGATTTTTGGGTGGTTGAACGATGCTTGTAATCGTTATGCTACAAAACTAACAACGTATTTATTCAATATCCTAACTTCCGGTCCGGGTTAAGAGTGGTATTTTATTAAAACAGGGGTTAACTTGTAGGGGTGAGTAGAGAATAGCCGGTAGTTGGCAGTTGGCAGTAGGCAGTTAGCAGTAGGCAGTAGGCAGTTGGCAGTTGGCAGTAGGCAGTAGGCGGGCAACAGCCCTTTCTATGTAATTGTTCTGACTACTAACTACTATCTGCTAACTACTAACTAGCCCGGCAACCGGAATCCATCGAGAAACAGATTAATCTTAGTCTCCGGTAATTCCTTCAGGCTATATATATACAGGAAGCCGATATATTTACCATCCGTCCAGGCTTTAATCTTCCAGTTATTCTTATCCAGATCTCCCCAGTAATCAATAATGCCACGCGTGTTTTCCTTGTTTTGTAAACGATGCCCCTTGCCATACCCGGCCACTTTGGTAATCTTAAAACTGGTCTTCAGGTAATCCGAATAATTAATCATCAGGTCTTCGGCCATGGACAGGTCGGTGACCGGTTCCCGGAGTTTAACACAAACAATTCCATAACTGAAATCATCTTTCTGACATTCACCGGTCCAGATGGAAGAAGAGTCCTCACTTTTGGATAATTCAAAACTGATCTCACAAAAATTGTAATACGAACAACCTGAACCGGCCAGTGTATATTTTTTAAGCGTTTGGGCAGAAACGAGACCGCTAACTAAAAGGCAGGCAAGCAGGAAACTGATACGGGGCATGGTGTGAACGAATTTGCATAAAGATAAAGCTCTGTCTGCAAAGGTTGCACTGCAGACCGGATGAAATATACAGTCTCCCGTTAAAACCGCTAAATTGCGGCAATAATTGCTTGCTATGTCAACTTCTTTTCTATACGGTACCGATACATTAACCACGGAGATCACTTTATCCATTGCGGCCGGACAAACATCGGCCGTCCTGGGCGAAGCCGCCATCCGTAGAATCAATGCCAGTCATGATGCGGTGAAACAGATCGTAGCCGAACAAAAAACCGTGTATGGGGTAAATACCGGCTTCGGTATCCTGGCTAATACCGCTATATCTCCTGAAGACACTGCCACACTCCAATATAAAATACTCCAGAGCCATAGCGTGGGTGTAGGCGACCCGATCCCGGTTGAAGTGGCGAAGATCATGCTCATCACCAAAGTGCAGGCCCTGGCCCAGGGATTCAGCGGGGTGCAATTGTCCACCCTGGAACGGATCATCTGGCATATTAATAACAATGTGATTCCGGTAGTGCCGGAAAAGGGGAGTGTAGGTGCCTCCGGTGATCTGGCCCCTTTGTCACATTTGTTTTTGCCCCTGATCGGATTGGGGGAATGTTTTTATAAAGGACAAAGGAAATCCACCGCCGCAATTTTTGCTGAAACAGGCATGTCGCCTATCAGCCTCGGCCCCAAAGAAGGACTGGCCCTTATAAACGGCACCCAGTTTATTTTATCCTT
>CAUJFR010000311.1 GCA_963169885.1 Bacteroidota bacterium | reverse complement strand
AGTTAGGAGTCAACAGCCCGTGCTAAGAAGCAATAGCTCAAGGTTCGTCAGCGTACTTCATCCCGATACTTCGGGATTCTAACTACGTACTTTAATTTATGTATCATATACCTGCTGCAGGGTATTTCGGTTTTACCATTTGTACTATAGCTTTGAAGGTCAAGCTGTAAATTACCGCGTATGAAGCCTGTTCTACTCTTTATTACTCTGTATTTTTCTTTACCAACCGGGGCACAGTTGCATCCATATCCATTGCAAGGTATCGGAGTGGAGCCCGGAATGAAAATACTGGGAAAATGGGGTGATCCGGTGAATTTGCCGGATGGGAAAATGGCGGAGAAGGAATATGTTTATGCTGACCTGTCTCCCCGGTTGAAAAAGTCGGAAATAAAGGAATACGGGAAATCGCCCCTGCCCCGATTCATCCTGCAGTATGAAGGAGAACTAAAGAATAAGACCTTTCATGGATACGGTAAACTGGATTTCAGGAATACCAATACCGGATATTTAGACTGGTCATATACCGGCGAATTTGAAAACGGTAAAGCAAATGGTTTCGGAGAGCTCAGGTGTACCTATAATTACAAGGTATACCGCTCAGACAGTGAGTGTTGGTTTCGCGGTGAGTTCAAGGATGGTCAGCCCGTCGAAGGATCCTTGTTTATGAATTTTCAACGGGAAAAAACAAATACTCCGACTGTATTTTACAGCGGTCAGGTTTTGTTTGAACAAGGTAAAATCCGCTGGCATGGGTTCGGCGTCCTTCTGCGAACGGAGATGGATCACAGTAATCCAAAAATGACCAGTAACCTGGGAATTGGTGGGGCCTTTTATTTAGGGCAGTTTTACAAAGGTTCTGCCACCGGCTATGCTATTACCAATACGGTAGACAGTACCGGTCGACTTGGTTCTTTATCTGCGGTACTGTCCGGGGCAGATGATATTTTTTTCCAGTATGAAGACCTGAAGTTTTATGCGGACTTCCTCGCTGGTACACCCTACACTCCACCAACAGGTAAAACGACATTGTACCGAATGCTGCCCCAGATGGATAAATCAGTTTATAAAGATCTTCCATTGTCCAAAGAGATCATTTATAAAGGAATGGTGCTGGATAACCAGCCCTATGGGTTGGGTTATGTTGAATATTCCGGTCAAAGAGGAAATTACCGGGATTTAGGCTTCTGGAAGAATGGTCAGAAAGTATCAGTTGAACAGGTATTAAAGAACCTGCTGCCTGACAGCAACTGGTTGCAGAAGAAACAGTTGCAGGTATATGTACAGGCCTGTACGTCCACTTGGAATGAAAAACTAAAGAAACTGGAGGAGACCTGTAATGATAATTTCCGCAAGGCCGTGTATTATGGTCCGCTTAGTTCCCAGGGTCACCCAATTGGCTGGGGTTGGATCCACAGTGATGAAACCGGCGCAAACAGCTTCAATCCATTGCTTGGAGAATTTACCGGCGCTGATTTGTCGACTGACAAATCCACCATGCTGGGAGCGGAACGTTTATATTCCTATACCTATAATCAGCAATGGCAATATAATTACTATAACCCCCAGCTGGCAGCACAGGATCAGTACTACAGTATTTTTGAGCCGGGTGTGTTTGATCAGCGATTCCCTGTTCATAAGACAGTTGGGTTTAAACGCTACTTCACCCGTACTGCTTTTGCGGAAGACCGGTTTATCGAGGAACGGCATGTGGATTATGTGAAATTTGAGCGGGAGTTTAAGCAGCAACTTGCGACACGCCCCGTGTTTTATATAAATAGTTTTTATCGGCGGAAGTCGAATATGCAGGCTAGTTATATTCAGAATGAACAGGGTCAGCAGTTGCAAGGAATTTATATTCCCCGCGATGAGATTGGAAGAGGGGATTATGTGTTTCTCGGTTCAGCCTTTTATTATGTACACGACAGCTACCGGAATATCATGTTGGGTATTACCCCGACAGACGGTTTCTGGTTGGCTGCACAGATACCAGCAACGGTTTTTGTAATCCGGGGCTACAATCTGAAAGGCATTGAACACCAGCTGATATATTGTTCCGGTTGTTCAGACCTGCCGCCCTTGCCAACAGGCCCCGTTACCATAACCGGTTCTGCCCATAGCGGTCGTTATGAAACCAATGTCTATCAGAATAATTCCGGAGGAGGAAGTGTCGTTTCCAAAGCAATCTATAACCAGATCAGCATTACCTTACCACCACCAACACGAAAACCCTGCAAAGTATGCAATGACCGCAGGAAGTCGGAAAAAGTACCGGTGAGGATCGTGGAAATATAATACTAGTTTGTAGTTAGCAGTCGGTAGTTAGTAGTCCGATGCTTCGGACAACAGCCCGTACTATGAAGCAGTAGCTCAAGGTTCGTCAGCGTACTTCGTCCCGATACTTCGGGATTCTAACTTCGTACTTTTCGCCGGTGTTCGTTGTTAGCTGTTAGGAAAACAGCCCCTCCTTAGAACTATTCATTAACGATAATTAACCTTAAACCCACTCCATTTAACCCGTTTACATGGCCGGTACGATTATTTTCGTGGCAGAAACCAGGAGCCATGAGAAGATTTTTTACACTTTTATTTATTGTCAGTTTTGCCGGTCCGCTTGCGGCGCAGAAGAATGGGACCGTAAAGGGCATTGCCTTTGATACCCTCAGTAAGCAACAGGTGGGGGCGGCTACCATTACTGTGCTGGAGCGGAAAGATTCTTCGCTGGTGACTTTTTCCATGACCGGGGCCGATGGCCGTTTTGAAATTAAAGGACTGGCCAACGGGGATTATCGTCTCCTGATCTCCCATGTCAACTACCACAACATCAATAAATACTTCTCGATTAATGATTCCCTCAAAAATGCTGACCTGGGTACCCTGGTCATGAATGATAAGACCAAGGTGCTGGCCGAAGTGGTGCTTGAAAATGAAGCCCCACCGATCACCCTCATCAATGATACGATCCAATACAATGCCGGCTCCTTTAAAACAGCTCCGAATGCCAGCGTGGAGCAATTGCT
>CAUJFR010000310.1 GCA_963169885.1 Bacteroidota bacterium | reverse complement strand
CAGGGAAAAAGCAGTTTTTCTCATAATAAATAATGATGGTCAACAAATTAAAGCAAACAATTCAATTACTTAGCTGTTCTATATCAGCAATTCCTAATATGAAACAAATTTTTGCGCTTTTCCTGTTGATTTTGTCCAATCTGGCCGCTTTTTCACAAAGAACGGGGTCTGTCACGGGTACTGTGACCGACAAGAACCTGCAAACCACCCTCCGTGGAGTGACCGTGGAAATCGTCGGAACCAACCTGGCCACCAGTACGGATACAGCTGGAAATTTCCGGATTGCAGGCATAACGCCTAAATCATATACGATCCGGTTCAGTTCCATTTCTTTTAACACGGTTGAACTCTTCAATATAGTGATCAATTCGGGTAATGAACTAAACCTGAATGTGCAACTGGAACCTTCGGTGACCAATCTGGAAGATGTTCAGGTACGTAGTAGCCGCCGTACTGCAGTGGCAGCAAGCCTGGAAACCCCATTAAGTGTACAGCGGCTGACCACGGAAGAAATCCGGAGTAATCCAGGTGGCAACTTCGATATCTCCCGGGTAATCCAGGCGCTCCCGGGCGTAAGCGGAACAGCAGGAAGTGTGGGTGGTTTCCGCAACGACATCATCATAAGGGGTGGCGCACCTAATGAAAATGTGTACTACCTCGATGGCATCGAAATCCCGGTGATCAATCACTTTGCCACCCAGGGCAGTGCGGGCGGACCTACCGGAATCCTGAACGTGAGTTTCCTGGAAGAAGTAAAACTGAGCTCTTCCGCCTTTGATGCCCGCTTTGATAATGCCCTCTCCTCCGTTTTCCAATTCAGGCAACGCACGGGCAACCCAAATAAAGTACAGGGAAATGTTCGGCTCAGCGCAACCGAGCTGGCCGGAACACTAGAAGGACCTCTTTCAAAAAAAACAACCTTCCTCGCGTCAGCCCGTCGCTCCTACCTGCAACTGCTGTTCAAAGCCATTGACCTGCCCATTCGTCCAAACTATTGGGATTTCCAGTATAAAGTAACGCACCGGATCAATAAGAAGACCACACTCACATTGCTTGGTGTGGGAGCCATTGATGATTTTACGTTTGCAGCCCCGAAAGAAGCTACCCCCGAAAAACTCTATATCATTGACGCCACAGCCCCGATCCATCAATGGAATTATACTGTCGGCGCCAGCCTGCGTAAACAAATCAAAAACGGTTTCTGGAACCTGTCCATCAGCCGGAATATGTTTGACAATAAGATTGAGAAATTTGACGACAACGATGAAGGGAACGAAAGCAAACGCCGGCTGGGCATTTTCTCCAGGGAGATTGAAAACAAACTCCGGTTTGACGTGAACAAAACCGTCAACGGCTGGAAAATCGCTTATGGGATGTTGGCACAGTATGTAAAGAGTAATAATGACAACTACAAACGCCTGCGAAAAGAAATTCTGGACCAGAATGGTACTGTCGTTCAACCCGCCCTGGTACTCGATTATACGTCCGATATCGCATTCATGCGTTATGGACTATTCTCCCAGGTAAGCCGTCGTTATTTTGACAACCGGCTGGGCCTAAGTGCGGGTCTTCGTTCCGATATGAATGGATTTACCAATGAAGGGATGAATCCGTTGCGAACGCTCTCTCCCCGTATCAGTGCTTCATACGTCCTGGCAGATAAATGGACCCTGAATGCGTCCGTCGGCCTTTACTCCAAACTGGCCCCCTACACCGTCCTTAGTTTCCGGGACAATAATGGCAACCTGCTGAATAAAGAGGCTGATTATACCCGCAGTACCCATTATACCATTGGCACAGAATACCTCCCTTCAAACAGTACCCGATTTACCCTGGAAGCCTTTTACAAAAAGTACAACCAGGTACCGGTCTCTGTCAGAGATGGCATTTCTTTGGCAAACCTCGGCGGTGATTTTGGCGTGGTGGGAAATGAAGAAGTCGTGACTACTGGAAAAGGGACGACCTACGGGTTTGAATTCTTTGCCCAGCAAAAACTGACTAAACGGTTCTTCGGCACGTTCTCTTATACGTTCTTTGTCAGCCGTTATAGTGGCCTGAATGGAAAAGAAATCGCCAGTGCCTGGGATAACCGTCACCTGCTTTCATTTATCTGGGGCTATAAATTTAACCGCAACTGGGAACTGGGACTTAAATTCCGTTACCAGGGCGGCGCCCCTTATACGCCGTTTGATCTGACCACTTCCCAATTGAATTACCTGACATTCGGCACCGGTATTCTGGACTACAGCCAGCTCAACAGTCAACGGCTGGAAGCCTTCCATGCCAGTGATATCAGGATCGATAAAAAATGGAATTACCGGAAGACCACTCTGAATCTTTTCCTGGACATCACCAATTGGTATAAAGCGATCAATCCTTCTTTTCCGCAGTATACGTTCAGGAGAACAGCGGACAATACCGCATTTCTGACTACAGATGGACAACCCATCCGGCAGGATGGGTCCAATGGTATACCCGTTTTCCTGGATAACAGCGACGCGAGTGTGATCCCGACAATCGGGTTTATTGTGGAGTTTTAATCTCCGCCTGTGTCAGTTTACGTTCAACCCGTATGAGAATAAATATATGGGTGATGAGGGCGGCGGCTATGATGGCAAACCCCCAGTAGAACCAATGACTGAGGTATTTATTCTCCTGATATACTACAAAAGCCAGCAATATTCCATAAACCGGTTCAAGGTTATAAGTCAGATTGACCGTAAAGGCCGACAATCTTTTTAAAGCATTACCGGATAGCTGAAAGGCCAGTACAGAACAAAACCAGGCCAGTACGAGTAACCAGCCGAAATCACTCCAGGTGGGAATAAAATGACCGGCCGGAAATTTTTGCAGATAAAAAGGCAACAGGAAAGAGAGCGTAAGAAAGCCGCCAGTCTGTTGCCAGCTCAGTAAGGTCTCAACATTCACCCGTTTCAGAAACTCCCGGTTGAAAATCGGAAACAGGGCAGCCAATACAGCGGAAACCAAACCGATCATTATCCCGGTCTTGAATTGAGTATCAAAATGAAAAATGATATAGATCCCGCTCAGGGTAACCAGGCCGAGCAATAATTCGGTCCAGTTTATTTTTTTCCGGAGAATAAGCGGTTCAAATAAAGCGGTAAAAAAACTGATGGCAGAAAAACAGACCAGGGCCACGGATACATTTGCATATTTAATGGCCCCGTAGAAAGTAACCCAGTGCATAGCTGCAATAAAGCCCACTCCCATAATTTTCAATCGGTCGGCCCATGATATTGCCTGCAGTTTTTTCAACAGGGCAAACAGGATCCACATAGTCAGCGCAGTGATCAGCAGACGGTACCAGACAATCAATCCTTCGTTGAGGGTAATCAGCAGTCCGAGAATGCCTGTAAATCCCGCCAGAAAGACAGCAATATGCAATTGCAGGAAGGCTTTCTTCATTGCCTGTAAATTAGGAAAAAGGAATGAATGGGCTGGTTATTGTTCGGAATTGACCAGCACTTTGGAAGAAGCAGGCGCTTCGGTATCCGTATTTTTAAGCCGTTTCCGGTAATTTTTGAAAAGGCTGTTCCAGCGTAGTTTGAGTACCCCGATCACCCCTTCTTTTATGATACCCTTATTCATTTTTGAAGTACCGAATGTGCGGTCCTGAAAGATGATCGGCACTTCTTTTATTTTAAAACCGAGTTTCCAGGCGGCAAATTTCATTTCAATCTGGAAGGCATAACCCACAAACTGAATTTTATCCAGACTCATGGTTTCGAGCACTTCTTTTTTATAGCAGACAAATCCTGCCGTGGGATCCATCACCGGCATCCAGGTAATCAGCCGGGTATATAAACCGCCTCCCTTGGAAAGAGCGATACGGTTAGCCGGCCAGTTGACGACCCCGCCTCCTTTTATATAACGGGAACCGATTGCCACATCCGCCCCTTCATTTTTACAGGCATTATACAACCGGGGAAGGTCATTGGGATTGTGGGAAAAATCGGCATCCATTTCAAAAATAAATGCATAATCCCGCGCAATCCCCCATTTGAATCCATGGATATAAGCCGTACCCAGCCCCAGTTTACCCCGGCGTTCTTCAATAAACAACTGTCCCGGAAATTTCACCTGAAGGTCTTTTACAATTTGAGCAGTGCCATCCGGAGAACCGTCATCAATGACCAACACATGAAAGCCTTCATTGAGATTAAAAACAGCATGGAGGATATTCGTAATATTCTCCTTTTCGTTGAAGGTCGGTATGATGACTAGTTTTTCCACGCCCGGCTATATAAAATTTACTAACAAAAGTAAGATAAACAGTAATCAAGCCCTGTTAAAATTCAGGTAAAGGGTTTACCCTTTTTTAAGCAGGGTTCGGGTATAAATCTCAGTCAGTTTCTGCTTGGTATGCTGGGGAAAGTCGCCCTTCATCATCCAATCATAATACTGGGGCTCCGTTTTCAGCACATCTGCCACCGGGCGCCCCTTATATTTTCCAAAATTAAAAACTTCGATCCCGTTCTCCATCACGAAGCGGCGGGCAAAATCCACCACCTGATCTTCCCCGATCACTTTCAGGATTGAATCAAGGGTATTACCGAGATCGGCATATTTTTCGAGCTGCGCCTCCAGGATTTCATGCGTGGCGCTGGCATCCACTTCCGCACTGTGTGCTCCATCCAGCGTTTTGTTACAATAAAAACGGTAAGCAGCTCCAAGAGTCCGGGGTTCCATTTTATGAAAAATATTCTGTACATCCAGCAGTTTGCGGTTTTTCATATCAAAATCCACCTGGGCACGGAGAAACTCCTCCATCAACAAGGGGATATCAAACCGGTTTGAATTGTAACCGGCAAAATCGCACCCATCCAGCATCTGTTTCAACTCCTGGGCCACTTGTTTAAAAAGCGGGGCATCTTTGACCATCTCATCCGTGATCCCATGGATATCACTGGAAGCCTTGGGAATGGGAATCCCGGGATTGATAAGTTTACGCTTCACACTACGGGTTCCATCGGTCAGGATTTTCACAATGGCAATTTCAACAATGCGGTCTGTTCCCAGGTTGATACCTGTGGTTTCAAGGTCAATAAAAGCCAATGGTTTTTTCAGTTGCAGCATCAGGGTTGTGTTTCTTATTAAATGAGGCGGTAAAGTTAACTGTTTGTGAAACTCCGCAAAATGAAATTATTCGGGAAAATAAGGGTTAACCTAAGAAAACCAGCTATTTAACTACCCAAAATCAGGTAAAAGACTGATAAAATACACTTTGAAAAGCCGGGATGGGACTTATCTTTGCAGTAACAAAATAATCCGTTTATTAAATCGTTTATCCACCAAATATCCCTTTTATGAAAAATAGATCCCTGATTGCCCTTTTTTTACTGACCCTGGTAGTTGTCGTTTCATCCTGTGCTTCACAGAAATATGGCTGTCCCGGTAATCCCCAGGCTAATTATAAATTCAGAGGTTAGTCCCACACAACATGAACTGGAAAGATTTGCTTACCGCCCAACAACTGGACGAAATCATCGGTTTGTCCCACCAGCAACCCCAGGTAATTTTCAAACACAGCACCAGATGCAGTATCAGCAGTACTGCCTGGAACCGGCTTAAAAACACTGAAAAACTGAAAGGAGCCGACTTTTATTACCTTGACTTGCTCGCTCATCGTCCGCTTTCAGGTCAGATAGCTGTTGCCCTGGATGTGGAACATGAATCGCCACAGGTATTACTGATCAAAAAGGGGAAATGTGTCTATGATGAAAGCCATCTTGGAATCACACCGGATGAATTACAGGACCAGATTTTAAATGCCTGAGCTTAAGGGTTGCTAAAAACAAGTAATGAATGTTCGTTTTTATAATCCTTCAAACTCCATACAACCAGAAAATCAGCTGCCAATAAGCTATCAATTAAAATAATCCCTATTTTTGCACCGCAATGAGAAATTACACACATAATCATCATCATCATTTTCCCTCACAAGGGTAGGCCATGTAGTTATTATGTGTTAACATAGTTCAGGGCTTACTTCAGGTAGGCCCTTTTTTATTTTAAACCTTTTATATGAGTGAGACGTTAAAAATTGCCGTTCAGAAATCCGGACGGCTTTACGAAGGTTCCATGAAACTGCTGAAAGAATGTGGCATTGAAGTCAGCAACGG